>DASZKM010000151.1:0-3295 GCA_035947055.1 Actinomycetota bacterium | reverse complement strand
CGGCGACGCAGGCGGGGATGCGACCACGGGTCCCTCCACCGAGCACTGGGTCCGTGACGCAGGTTTCGCCCGGGTCGTTCTTGCCGTTGGCGTTAACGTCGGCGACGTATGGAGACCAGGACATCCGCTTGGTCTGGTCCTCCCAGGTTCGGATCGAGGTGTCGACACTGATGGCGTTCTTTCGGTAGTCGCGTTGCCCCGCGCCGAGCAGCGTGTAGGAGAACGCGTACGCGGTGATCATGCCGTGCAGGTCGATGCCGCCCGTGAACTGGTTGGCGGTCGTCGTGTTCCGGACCTGCTTGAGGACCTCCGCGAAGGCCTTTACCTCGGGCTCGGAGCCGGGCGAGTACGGCTTGTACGTGTAGCCCTTGGTCGGCCAGTCCCGGTTCAGGTCCACGCCGTTGCCGTTGTAGCGCTGGAAGAAGAACCCCGGCGTGTAGTTGGCGTTCGGCGACCCGTCCTCGAGCTCGACCGGGGCCACCTGGCCGCGGGCCCACCCGTCGGGGTTGGGGAGCACGAAGTACACCACCGAGTTCTTCAGGACGTCGCCGGCGGTGGGCACCGGCTTGTCCGTCTTGGACTCCACGATCTTCTTGGGGAACGGACCCTCCACCATGCAAGCGGGCGTGGGAGGGGTGCTGGCCGCGTACTTCGGAAGCTCACAGGCCGCCCAGGTGACCAGGTCCTCCATGGCCCGGATCCCGCCCTCGAGCCCGGCTCGTTCGATGCCGTGGATCGACAGCGTGTACACGAAGTGCTTGCGGTCGGGCTCGGGGATCGGCGAGGTGCTGTCGGTCGCCTTGAACATGTACAGGGGCCGGCGGTCCCGTCCCAGGATCGTGGGCTTCCCGTCGTCGACGACGACGTTCCGGGGGATCCCGGCGGACATGTAGTTCGGGTTGTCGTACGCCTGGTCCAGCCGGATCACCTTCAGGAACTCGGGGAACCGCCGGGCCAGGAACTTGGAGCCCTCGACGACCTCCTCGTAGGAAAGGAACTGGTCGGAGCATGCCCGGCCCTTGGCCCAGGGAGACACGCCGCGCGGCGTGTCCTTGACCCCATCGCCGTTGGTGTCCGGAACCCCGTAGGCGAGACACCCGTGAGGATCGGGGAACGCACGCCCGAAGGCCAGATACGTCCCCTCGTCCGTGGCCACGGGGTTGGGTACGGCGTTGAGCGATTGGGTGGCGATGATGGGGAAGCCGGCCGCGGCCACCGCCACGACCAGCAGCGCACTCCGGACACTTCCGCGCATGGTTCGTTCCTCCTGGGAAAAGGCTCGATACGGAAGATTCGACGGGACGGGCCCGGCCTCCCTTGTGCAGATGCACAGAGCCCTGGCGCCGTGGCCGGTGTGGCTGGGGGACGGTAGGCTACCGGCCACTCGGCCTCAGGAGGGTCCGCCCTTGCTCGATTTGGTCAGACAAACAGTCGACGTCGCTCGCTCCGCTGGCGCCGATTACGCCGACGCCCGGTGGGTGTCGGAGGAGAGCGAGTCGCTGTCGGTCAAGAACCAGGAGATGGAGGGCGTCGACCGCTCACTTTCCGAGGGGGTGGGCATCCGGGTCCTGGCCGGCGGCTACTGGGGCTTCGCCGCCACGGCCCGAACGGGCGAGGAGGACGTGGCCGCCGCCGCCCGGCTGGCCGTGGAGATCGCCCGGGCGGCCTCCCGGCTGCCTCGCGACCCGGTCCGCCTGGCCGAGGTGGAGCCGGTGACCGACACGTGGGAGACCCAGCTCACCGAGGACCCGTTCACGGTGCCGTTGGAGGAGAAGGTCTCGTTGCTCATGGAGGCTTCCCGCCGGATGCAGGCCGTGAAGGGCCTCTCGTTCGCCGAGGCCAACCTGGACTTCTACCGGCGCCGGTCGGCGTTCGCGTCGTCCGAGGGAGCGGGCATCGAGCAGACCATCACTCATTCCGGCGGCGGCATCGAGGCCACGGCGATCGGGAACGGCGAGCTGCAGGTGCGCTCGTTCCCCAACTCGTTCCGGGGACACATCTCCGCCGCCGGCTACGAGCACATCCGCACGCTGGGTCTCGTCGATGAGTCGGAACGTGTGGCCACCGAGGCGGTCGAGCTGCTGTCCGCGGAGGACTGCCCGTCGATGGAGACCACGCTGATCCTGGACTCCCAGCAGATGGTGCTCCAGGTCCACGAATCGATCGGCCATCCCATCGAGCTGGACCGCGTGTTGCGGATGGAGGAGGCGTACGCCGGCACGTCGTTCCTGTCGCCCGAGGACCGGGGCAAGCTCCGGTACGGCTCGGAGCACGTCACGGTGACCGCGGACGCCACGCTCCCCGGAGGTCTGGGCAGCTTCGGATACGACGACGAGGGCGTCCCGGCCCAGCGGGTGACGATCATCGAGAACGGCGGCTTCCGGGACTTCGTCTCCAGCCGGGAGACGGCCGCGGTCCTGCAGGAAGGATCGAATGGAACCATGCGGGCTGACGGTTGGCAGAACCTCCCCCTGATCCGGATGACGAACATCAATCTCGAGCCAGGCGACGGCACGCTGGCCGAGCTGATCGGGGACACGAAGGACGGCATCTTCATGTCGACCAACACGTCGTGGTCCATCGACGACAAGCGGGTGAACTTCCAGTTCGGCTGCGAGATGGCGTGGCGGATCCGGGGCGGGAAGCTGGCCGAGCCGCTTCGCAACCCCAACTACACGGGCATCACCACCGAGTTCTGGCGGTCGTGCGACGCCGTGTGCGGCCGCGAGGACTGGACCGTGTGGGGCACACCGAACTGCGGGAAGGGTCAGCCGGGCCAGGTGGCCAGGGTGGGACACGGCACGGCGCCGGCGAGATTCCGGAACGTCCGGGTGGGGGTTCGGTAATGGCCGAGCTGATCGGCGCCGACGATCTCCGGCCGGTGGTCGACGCCGCCCGCGAGCTGGATGGCGCCGACGCGGTGGAGGTCCTGGTGATCCATGAGTGGAGCGGGCTGACGCGGTTCGCCGACTCCGCCATCCATCAGAGCACGGCCCGGGAGGACACCGGCGTCCGGGTCCGGGTGGTGGCCGGTGGACGGGTCGGCGTGGTGGCCACCAACGACCTGTCGAAGGACGGAGCGGCGTCGGCGGCCCGCAGCGCGCTGGAGCTGGCCCGGATGGCCGCTCCCGACCCGATGTTCCCCGGCCTCGCTCCGCAGGCGGAAGTTCCTGAGGGGCCATCGCGGTTCGATGAGGAGACGGCGTCGGCAACGCCCGACCGGCGAGCCGAAGGTGTCGCCGAGCTCATCGCGAAATGCACCAACGGGTTTCACGCCGCCGGCGCGCTGGAGACC
>DASZKM010000150.1:0-2319 GCA_035947055.1 Actinomycetota bacterium | reverse complement strand
ACCCGCGTCCCGTCCCGCCCGTCGAAGCGGAGACCGAGCAGCAACGCCAGCGACAGCACGAGGCCAAGCTTCGCAGGGAGGCGCGGCTGGAGCGCCGCCGGGCCATCGATCAGGCCCGGGCCGCCGCCGGCGACGACTAGCCGGCGACCTGCGTCCGGATCTTCTCGATCGCGGTGGGGTTCTCCAGGCTGGAAAGATCACCCGGATCCTCGCCGAGGACCGTGGCCCGGATGGCCCGCCGGAGGATCTTCGCCGATCGGGTCTTGGGGAGCTCGTCGACGAACACGAACCGCTCCGGGCTGAACGCCTTACCGAGATGGTCGGCCACGACGTCCTTGAGCTCCTTGGCCAGGACGTCGCCGGTCTCGGTCCCGGGCTTGGTGATGACGAAGCACCAGATGGCCTCGCCCTTGACGTCGTGGGGGATGCCGACGGCGGCGGACTCCGCCACGGCCGGATGCTCGGTCAGCGCCGATTCCACCTCGGCCGGGCCCAGCCTCTTCCCCGCGATGTTCATCGTGTCGTCGGAGCGGCCGTGGAGGAACCAGAAGCCGTCCTCATCGATCGACGCCCAGTCTCCGTGCACCCACACGTCGGGCCATCGCGACCAGTAGGTCTCGATGTACCGCTCCGCGTCTCCCCACACGCCACGGGTCATGGCCGGCCACGGCTTCGTGCACACCAGCTCGCCTACTTCCCCACGGGGGACGGGCTTGCCGTCGGGGCCCCAGACGTCGATGGCCATGCCCAGGGCCGGGCCCCGCAATGTGGTGGGCTTCAGCTCGGTGATCGGCAGCGGGGAGAGGAAGCACGCTCCGATCTCCGTTCCTCCGGAGATGTTGATGATGGGGCAGCGACCCCCACCGACCTTCTCCAGGAACCACGTCCACGGTTCGGGGTTCCACGGCTCGCCCGTGGAGCCCAGGATGCGCAGCGACGAAAGATCGTGCTTCTCCACCCACTCGTCGCCGGCGGGGATCAGAGCACGGATGAGGGTCGGGGAGATGCCCAGCGCGGTGACGCCGTGCCGTTCAACGATGTCCCATACCCGATCGGGCTGCGGATGGTTCGGCGCTCCTTCGTACAGGAGGACGGTCGCTCCCAGGGCGCCCGCCCCAACGATCTCCCAGGGCCCCATGATCCATCCCAGGTCCGTGACCCAGAACAGCGTGTCGCCGGGACGCACGTCGGTCTGATACGCGACCTCCTCGGTGATCTTCACCGTGAAGCCGCCGTGCACGTGCACGGAGCCCTTCGGGCGGCCGGTGGTCCCGCTGGTGTACGCCAGGAACAGGGGATGTTCCGGGTCCAGCGGAAGCGTGTCGAACGTCGCCGGCTGCCCGGCCAGCAGCTCCTCCCACCGGACGTCCCTGGGCTCCCGGAACGGAACGTCATCCCGTCCCAAGCGGGCCCAGGTCACCACCCGCTCCACAGAGGGTGATGCATCGGCGGCCTGATCGGCGATCTCTTTCATCGCGACCCGCTGGCCTCGCCGCAGGAACCCGTCGGCGGTGATGAGGACCTTGGCCCGGGCGTCGTTCAGTCGGGTGGCCACGGCGTCTGCCGCGTACCCGGAGAAGACCGGCAGATAGATGGCACCCACCTTGGCGCAGGCCAGCGTGGCGGCCACGGTCTCCGGAGCCATGGGCATGAAGATGGCCACCGCGTCTCCCGTGCCCACGCCGAGCGATCGAAGGCCGTTCGCCAGGCGGTCGGACATCTCGCGAAGCTCGCGATACGAGACCTGGCGGACCTCGCCGTCCTCGCCCTCCCACGTGACCGCGGCCGCCTGGGGAGTCCGCTCCGCCCACCGGTCCACGCAGTTGTGGGCCAGGTTCATCCGTCCTCCCACGAACCATTTGGCCCACGGGATGCCCTCGGATGTGTCGAGCACGCGCTCGTAGGGCGTGGTGAACTCGATGTCCAGGTCCTTCACCACGGCGTCCCAGAACCACTCGATGTCGTCCTGTGACCGGCGGACCAGCTCGTCGTAGGTATCGATGCCGTGGGCCCGCATGAACCGAGTGATGTTCGCCCGCTCCACGTCCTCGGGGGCGGGTCGCCAGGCGAGGTCGCTCATCTCATGCCTCCGCTACCCTGGGTCGCACATGCCCGAGCCTACGCGGACGACGAACGATGCGCCTGACCGCGCGCGGAGCTGGACGACGGGCCTGCGTAGGCCCGCGATGCTCCTGTCCGGGGTGGCCGCCCTGGTAGTTGCCGCGGGCGCCGTGTGGGGGGTCAACCTCATGCTCAAGCTGGGAGACCACCCAACCGTGCGAGTGCCCGTCGATCCCGAGTTCTCCAAGCGTCCCCGGA
>DASZKM010000149.1:0-14024 GCA_035947055.1 Actinomycetota bacterium | reverse complement strand
ACCGAAGGCCCAGGCCGTGATCCAGAAGACGCGGTACTCCGCGTTCCACGGGACCGACCTGGAGGACTGGCTGGCAAAGCTCGACCCGGACGAGGTGCACGTGGCCGGGCTGTGCACCGATATCTGCGTCCTCCACACCACCGCGGACCTGCGGAACCGGGACCACGACGTCGTCGTGCACCGGGACGCCGTGGAGACCTTCGACGCCCCCGGCCACGACCACGAGGACGTCAACCGGTGGGCTCTGGGCCACATCGAGAACATCCTCGGCGCGAAGGTGGTCTGAGCACGTGTCGGGGGCGCCGCTCCGGGCCCCCGTCCTGTGGCTGACCGATCTGCCCTGGGTTCGGTCCTTCATCACCGAGGGGCAGCTGGGACGGAGGGTGGCCCGGCGGTTCGTGGCCGGTGAGACCCTCGACGAAGGGCTGGACGCCGCCCGCCGCCTGGGCCGTTCGGGGATCCGGGCCATGCTCGACCACCTGGGGGAGAACGTGACCTCCCCGGCGCAGGCCTCCGCGGCCGCCGACGGTTACGCGCTGGCCCTGAAGCGGATCCACGACTCGCCCGGGCTGGACTGCACGATCTCGATCAAGCTCACCCAGCTGGGGTTGGACCTGTCGCTCGATCTCTGCTTGGAGAACACGGAACGCGTCCTCGCCGCGGCCGCTCCGTCAGACACGCTGGTGATGATCGACATGGAGAGCCACCGCTACGTGGATCCGACGCTGGATGCGGTGCGGCGTCTTCGCGAGCGGCACGACCGCGTCGGTGTAGCGCTGCAGTCGTACCTGTTCCGCTCCCCGGCCGATGTGTTCGGACTTCCGGAGAGGGTCCCGGTTCGGTTGGTGAAGGGCGCGTACCTCGAGCCGGCGTCGGTGGCGTACGGACGTCGCGACGAGGTCGACCGAGCCTTCGCCCGGCTGTTCGCCACGCTGGTCGGCCGGGGCCACCCCGTCCACGTGGCCACGCACGATCCGCGGCTCCTGGCCGGGGCCTGCCGGCTCGTCGAGCGTCGCGGCATCGACTGGGACCGGGTCGAGCTCCAGATGCTGTACGGGATCCGCCGGGATCTGCAGGACGGCTACGCCCGCCGGGGGTACCCGGTTCGGGCGTACATCCCCTACGGCGAAGCCTGGTATCCCTATCTCACCAGGCGCCTCGCGGAGCGCCCGGCGAACCTGTGGTTCTTCGCCAGCAACCTCATGAGGAGGCGTTGATGACCGACGAGAGACGGGTGGCGTTCCTGGGTGCCGGGAGGATGGGCGAAGCCCTGGTGTCCGGGCTGATCCGCTCCGGCGGCCGGTCGAAGGACGAGATCGTGGTCACCGCCCGGCGGGAGGAGCGCGCCAGGGAGCTGGCCGATCGCCACGGCGTGTCGGCCACGCTGTCGAACGCCGAGGCCGCCGCCGCCGCCCGGACCCTCGTCCTTACGGTCAAGCCCCAGGACATGGACGCGCTGCTGCAGCAGGTGGCCACGGCCGTCACGCCCGAGCACCTGGTGATCACGTTCGCCGCGGGGATCCGGACCTCGTTCATCGAGAGCCGTCTGCCCGATGGCGTCCCCGTGGTCCGGGTGATGTCCAACGTCCCGGTGATGGTGGACGAGGCAATGTCGGTGATCAGCCCCGGAGCTCGGGCCGAGGACAAGCATTTGGCGGTGGCCGAGGAGATCCTGGGCTACGTCGGGCGGGTGCTTCGCCTGACCGAGACCCATCAGGACGCTGTCACGGCGACGTCGGGCTCCGGCCCGGCGTACTTCGCGCTGCTGGCCGAAGCCATGATCGACGGTTGCATCCTGCTGGGGCTGTCCCGGGACGTGGCCACCGAGCTCATCGTGCAGACCATGCTGGGGACGGCCCATATGCTCCGAGACACCGGCAATCATCCGGTGGAGATCAGGGAGATGGTCACGTCGCCCGGGGGGACCACGATCGCCGCGATCCGGGCCCTGGAGCAGGCTGGCGTGCGCGCGGCGTTCCTGAACGCTATCGACGCCGCACGCCAGCGGAGCGCGGAGCTGGCCAAGGGAGCGGACGCCGAGGAGCTGTAGAAGCGCCACGGAGAAGCGCTGAGAAGAGGAGGCACCATGTTCCCGCTGTCGCGAGGCAAGGTCACCCGTCAGGCGCACGTCGGCCTTCCAGACGGGACGTTCGAGGAGGAGCACGGCCGAGAGGCGTTCGAGGGCCGAGCCTCGCACCTGTACCGGACCCATCCGCCCACCGCTTGGGTTCGGATCGAGGGCGAGCTGCAGCCCCGGGCCTTCGACCTGACCGGGCTGAAGACGCCGGACCAGGCCGACCCGGCTCAGGAGTGGCAGCGGATCCTGTGGAACGAGGACGCCGCGATCTACGTGTCCCGGCCGTCGGGCCCGGCGCCGCACTTCCTCCGGGATGCCGACGGCGACCTGTGCTACTTCGTCCACCGCGGCGAGGGGACCCTGGAGACCGACTACGGACCGCTGTCGTTTCGCTCCGGCGACTACCTCATCGTCCCCAAGGGAACCACCCACCGCGTGCTGGCCGATGGAGAGGACACGTTCCTGTATGTCGTCGAGGGCCGGGGCGAGTACCGGCTACCCGACAAGGGCATCCTCGGGAAGCACGCCCTGTTCGATCCCGGCGTCATCGAGACGCCCGAGCCCGAGCCTCACGACGAGGAGGGCGAGTTCCTGGTCCGAGTGAAGCGTGACCACGCGTACACGACGCTGGTGTACCCGTACCACCCGCTCGACGTGGTGGGGTGGCAGGGGGATCTGTGTCCGCTGCGGGTGAACGTGGAGGACTTCCGCCCCGTGGTCTCCCCCCGATACCACCTGCCACCGTCGGTTCACGTCACGTGGGATTGCGACGGGTTCGAGATCGGGACGTTCGCTCCGCGCCCCACGGAGACCGGCGACCCGGCCGCGCTTCGGGTGCCGTTCTTCCACTCGAACATCGACCGGGACGAGGTCCTCTTCTACCACCGCGGGCAGTTCTTCTCCCGGGCGGGGATCGGCGAGGCCTTCATCACCCATCACCCCCAGGGGCTGCACCATGGCCCCCAGGCCGCGGCCATCGAGGCGTCCAAGACCAAGGAGTTCGCGGACGAGTACGCGATCATGGTCGAGACGGACAAGCCACTAAACGCCGAGGACGCGCTGTCCTCGGTGGAGGTCGAGGGGTACGCCACGTCGTGGGCCCGGGGCCTGGGTCTTCTCGACAAGAAGTAGGTACACGCTTCGACGCGCTCGTCTGGGGAAGAAACCTTCGCAGGCTCGCGTTCCCGGAGGTTGCAGATGCGCACACGAAAGCTCGGTTCCGGCGGACCGGACATCTCGGTCGTCGGGTTCGGCGCGTGGGAGGCCGGTGGGATGGTCTGGGGCCAGAGCCCCCCGGACGAGCAGATCATCCAGGCCATACAGACGAGCCTCGACGCCGGCATCAACTGGATCGACACTGCAGAGATCTACGGGAACGGCCGTTCCGAGGAGCTCGTCGGCGCCGCGATTGAGGGCCGGCGCGACCAGGTGGTCATTGCCACCAAGGTGGCTCCCGAGGCGTCCGGGGTTCGGGCAGAGGAGGTCCGGCTCGCTTGCGAGGGCAGCATCAAGCGGCTGGGCATCGACCACATCGACCTCTTCCAGATCCACTGGCCGTCACACAACGTGCCGGTCGAGGAGACCTGGGCGGCCTTGTCGTCGCTCGTGGACGACGGCCTGGTCCGAGCCATCGGCGTCTCGAACTTCGACCGGGAGCTGATCGAGCGCTGCGAGCGGATCCGCCACGTGGACTCTCTGCAGCCCCACTTCTCGCTGTTGCACCCGCAGAACCGTGACCTGATCGCGTGGTGCGGTCAGCAGGGGATCGGCGTCGTGGCGTATGGACCGTTGGCCTTCGGGCTGCTCACGGGGGTGATCACCGCCGAAACGCGGTTCGATCGCCGTGACTGGAGGTCCGGGCGAGTCGGGATGAGCTACTACCCAGAGCTGTTCGCGCCGGGGAAGCTGGAACGGAGCCTGACCGTCGTCGACGCGCTCCGGCCCATCGCCGAGCGGCTGGGGATGACGCTGGCCCAGCTGGCGCTGGCCTGGGTCATCCACCAGCCCGGGGTGACGTCCGCCATCGCCGGCAGCCGCAGCCCGGACCACGTCAAGGAGAACGCCGAGGCCGGCGACGTCGAGCTCGACCAGGCCACGCTGGACGAGATCGAGGCCTTGATCCCGCTGGGCCCGGCGTTCGCTTAGGTTCCCGCGGCTTCTAGAGCCTTCGCACGTGGACGGATCGTTGCGGCACCGCGGCGACCGCCCCGGGTCGTGTCGGCCTGGCCCGGCCCGTGGGGTCGTGGAACCGGAGGTTCCGCCCCGGATGGCCGGTGATCCGCCACCCACCTTCGTGGATCAATCGGTGGTGAGCGCTGCACAACAGGACCAGGTTGTCGAGGTTGGTGGCACCGCCATCGGCCCAATGCACCAGGTGGTGGGCGTGGACCCACCTGGTCCGGTCGCATCCGGGGAACCGGCACCCCCGGTCCCGGTGGCGCAGGGCCCGGTTCAGTTGTCCGGACACCGTCCGGGAGCGGCGGCCGATCCCGACCGGGGCGCCGTCTCGCTCCAGGACCAGCTCTCTGAGACCGTCGCAGGCCAGGCGGCGGACGGTTTCCGCGGCCAGACGCTGCCCCCCTTCCGTCTCCGCCAGCGTGGGCCCATCAGCCGGCTCGGTACCTGACAGAACGTCGGCGTCGGCGTGGACCACCAACGTCGCTGAGGCCGTGCCTTCGGGACCGGCCCCCGTGGTCAGGTCAGTGAACGCATCCGCGGCCCTGGCTTCTCCCGGCGATGTGGCGTTCGGGTCGGGAGGAAGCTGCTCCGCGCGGCGGGTGATGGCCTCCTCGACCGCCCGCCCCTGCTCTCCTGGAAGCATCCCGTCGAGATACAGCAGCGGCTTCTCGGGATCCCACCACATGTGGAGGTACCGACGGCGGTGGGCGTCTTCGGCCTCGCGTGCGGTGATCCGATCGTGACGGCGAGCCTCGGCCCACAGGGCCGCAGGCGACATCTCCGGGGCCTTCCCCGCCAAGCGCTCGTCGGTCTCCATCGTCGCGAAGCGGGTGAGAGGCTGGAGCTGATCCCATGACAGGCGGCCGGAGGCGTACGCCTTGGCGATGTGAGGGAGCTGCTCCAGGGCGTGGGCCACCCGGACCCATTCCCGGGCTGTGCCTTTGGACAGGTGGTACCGGGCCGCCAGCCATGCGCTCATCGAGGTGGCTCCGTCGCGTCCCCACAGAGTCCGCTGGTCGAAGGCAGCGACCCGGGCCAGGGCGCGGGCCGATGCCGCCGCCATCACTCCGAGGTCGCCGTCCAGACCAGCCACGAGATCCTCGGGCGAGGTGCGGGCATCGAATGCCATGCGTGTAATCCTAGGAAAGGGTCCGTGGTGGAGCCATCCCCCGATCGGGGGATTCGCGCGCTCAGCCGGGCTTCGGCCCGACTCGGCTCCGGAGCACCCCCATGCTGTCCGCTTCCAGCTCGACCACCGCTCCCGGCCACAGCGTCTTCCCCAGGTCCAGGCCGCAGCCGCCGCCGAACGTCCCCGAGCCGTAGACGTCGCCGGGCCACACGTCCTCTCCCTGGGAGACGTGCGCCACCATGTCGGCGAACGTCCACCGGGCGTCGGCCAGGCTCCCTTCGGACCACACCTCGCCGTCGACCCGGGCCATGAGACGGACCGTGCGGGGATCCAGCTCGTCGGGCGTGACGATGCTCGGGCCCAGTGACGTGGCGAAGTCCTTCGACTTGGCCGGGCCCAGCCGCACGGCCATCTCCTTGCGCTGGATGTCCCGGGCGGACCAGTCGTTCATCAGCGTGTACCCGAAGATGGCCTTCGCGGACGCATCCGTGTCGAGATCGCGGCCGCCCCGCCCCAGCACCGCGGCAACCTCCAGCTCGTAGTCGAGCTCCTCGGTGAACGGCGGCCACGGTATCTCCTCGTCCGGTCCGTACACAGCGCGGTGGTTGCCCTTGTAGTACACGGGCATCTCGTACCAGGCCTCGGGCACGGGCTCGCCGCGCCGGGCCGCGCCGGCCTTGACGTGGTCCTCGAACGCCAGGAAGTCGCGTAGCGAGCCGGGGAGGATGGGGACCAGCAGCCGGGGCTCCAGGACGACGTGCTGCTCGATGTCCCGGCGGGCGAGGGCGTCGCGTGCCGCGTCCAGCGTGGACGGGCCTGCCCGGACCAGTGTCTCCATCGTCGAAGGAAAGGATGGGTGGCGAACCGCCGCCGGGAGGTCCACCACCCGCCCCTCTCCGATAAGCGCGCCGAGGCGCCGTGCGCCGTCGCGCTCGTAGGTGGCCAGGCGCACTACAGCGCGGCCTGCGCCTTTCCGGTGTCGTCGACGCCAAGGACCAGGCCGTCGGCAGCGTGGTAGATGAGGTCGATGTTCACTCCGGCGCCTGCCATCTTCCGGCAGATCGCGCCGACCTGACCGGGCCGGTTCTCGATCGGGGCGACCACCGCGTCCCGCTCGCCCTCGACCTTCAGACCCGCCTCCTCCAGGGCCTTGCGGGCCGCGGCGGCGTCCTCCACCAGCACATGGACGACTCCTTGGCCCTGAACGGGGAATCCGCAGATGCCTTCGATGTTGACGCCGGCGTTCCCCAGGGCCTCGCCCAGGTCGGCCATCGTGCCCGGACGATCCTCCAGGGTGACCGTCAGGTCCTTGGCCATGGCTCCTCCTTTCGTGCGGTGACGCTAACCGTGCGACGCCGGGGCGCTGAGGGCAAGCCCGATCGGAGCCCTCTCGGACGCCGAAGTAGGATGACGTGACGACGGCGTCGGGTGCTGGGGGCGGAAGAAAGAGGAGGACCGGGATGGCCGAGGAGTACCGCAACTACGTCGGAGGGAAGTGGGTGCCCGCCGAGGCCGGGGACACCTTCGAATCCAGGAACCCGGCGGATCGCAGCGAGGTGCTGGGAACGTTTCCCCGAAGCACCGGCGCCGACGTGGATGCCGCCGTTCAGGCCGCCCGTGACGCGTACCAGGACTGGATGCGCACTCCGGTCCCCGAGCGGGCCGACTACCTCCTCCGGGCGGGGCTGATCCTCGAGCAGCGCAAAGAAGAGCTCTCGGAGCTCATGACCCGGGAGATGGGCAAGACCCTCAAGGAGAGCCGGGGCGACGTCCAGGAGGGCATCGACTTCGCGTTCTACATGGCTGGCGAAGGCCGCCGGTTCTTCGGCCAGACCACGCCGTCCGAGCTGGCCGGGAAGTTCTCGATGACCATCCGGCATCCGATCGGGGTTGTCGGGCTGATCACGCCGTGGAACTTCCCCATCGCCATCCCGCTGTGGAAGATCGCGCCGGCCATCGTGTCCGGGTGCACCAGCGTGTTCAAGCCGGCCGAGGACACGCCGCTGCTGGCCACGCTGCTGGTCCAGATCTTCGAGGAGGTCGGGCTGCCGCCAGGCGTGCTGAACCTGGTGCACGGCTACGGCGAGGAGGCCGGCGCGGCGCTCGTCGACCACGACGACGTTCGGGGCATCTCGTTCACCGGCTCGCTCGAGGTGGGCAAGCTCGTGGCCGAGCGGTGCGGACGGGCCATGAAGCGGTGCTCGCTGGAGCTCGGGTCGAAGAACGTGCTGATCGTGATGCCCGACGCCGACCTCGACCTGGCCGTCGAGGCCTCGGCATGGGGCGCGTTCGCCACCAGCGGGCAGCGCTGCACGGCGACATCACGGTTGGTGGTCCACGACGACGCCCGGCCCGAGTTCACGGCCCGTCTGCTGGACAGGGTGAAGAGCATGCGGGTGGGGAACGGTCTCGAACCCGGCGTCGAGCTGGCTCCGGTTATCAACGAGAAGCAGAAGGAGCGCGTCCTCTCGTACATCCAGGTGGGGAAGGACGAGGGCGCCGTGGTCCTGACCGGCGGCGAGGAGCTGACCGGCGGCGAGTACGACAACGGCAACTTCATCGCCCCCACCGTGTTCGACGAGATGACGGCGGACATGCGCATCGCGCAGGAGGAGATCTTCGGCCCGGTCACCGGCATCATCCACACCGGCGACGTCGATGAGGCGATCCGGATCGCCAACTCGACGAAGTACGGGCTGTCGGCTGCCATCTACACCCGCGATATCACCAACGTGTTCAAGGCCATCCAGGAGCTGGAGTTCGGCGTGGTGTACGTGAACGCGCCGACGATCGGGGCCGAGGTCCAGCTGCCCTTCGGCGGGATGAAGAGCACCGGCAACGGTCACCGGGAGGCCGGGCCGCAGTCCCTCGATGAGTTCACCGAGTGGAAGGCGGTGTCGGTGGACTTCTCCGGGAAGGTACAGAAGGCCCAGGGCATCGACTAGGTGGAGCGGCGGCTGGTCTCTTCCGGCTCGCCGTACGAGCCCATCGTGGGATTCTCGCGAGCGGTCCGGGTCGGCCATCACGTCTCGGTGGCCGGGACCGCGCCGATCATGCCCGATGACGCCGACCCTCCGCCGGACGCGTACGGGCAGGCCCGGCGGTGCTTCGAGATCGTGGTCGCCGCGCTGCAGGAAGCGGACGCCGGGGCGGAGCACGTGGTCCGGACCCGGGTGTACCTGGTCCGGGCCGAGGACTGGGAAGACGTGGCCCGGGCCCACGGCGAGGTGTTCGGCGATGCCCGGCCGGCCAACGCGATGATCGTGGTCAAGGGATTCCTCGACCCCCGGTGGCTGCTGGAAGTCGAGGTCGACGCCGTGGTTTCAGACGGAACGTGAGCACCACCGTCCGGCTGGTGTACTCGCCGGAGATCGTGCAGTACGACCACGGTCCGCAGCATCCTCTGCGCCCGGTGCGCGTCCGGCTGACCCGAGAGCTCATCGCCGCGTATGGGCTCTTGGAGGACCGGCGCGTCGAGGAGGTCCCGGCCCGCGTGGCCTCGGACCAAGAGCTGATGCTGGTGCACACGGAGCGCTATCTCGATGCGGTGAAACGTGCCGGCGACGGCGAGCCGGGCGACTGGTTCCGGTTCGGGCTCGGACCGGGCGACAACCCGATCTTCCCCCACATGCACGAGGCATCGGCCCGGGTGGCGGGGGCGTCCCTGGTCGCCGCGGAGGCCGTGGTGTCGGGAGCGGCGGCGCACGCGTTCAACCCGGCCGGAGGTCTGCATCACGCCATGCCCGAGCGAGCCTCCGGGTTCTGCGTGTACGACGACCCGGCCATCGCCATCGCCTGGATGCTGGGACGGGGTGTGGAGCGCATCGCCTACGTGGACGTCGACGTCCACCACGGCGACGGTCCGCAGGCCATCTTCTACGACGATCCCCGGGTGCTGACCATCTCCATGCACGAGAGCGGGCGGTACCTGTTCCCCGGAACGGGGTTCGTCGACGAGCGAGGGGCGGGTGACGCGGTGGGAACGAAGTTCAACGTGCCGCTCCCGCCGTACACGTCCGATGAGGGATGGCTGCACGCCTTCCGCGAGGTGGTGCCGGCGCAGGTCCGGGCGTGGCGTCCCGACGTGCTGGTCACCCAGCTGGGATGCGACACCCACCACACGGATCCGCTGGCCCACCTGCAGCTGTCGACCGCGGCGTACCGGGAGGCCGCCACCACATTCCACGAGCTGGCCCACGAGGTTGCCGACGGACGGTGGGTGGCCACCGGGGGTGGGGGCTACCAGTGGGCCCGGGTCGTCCCCCGAGCGTGGACCATCTACTTCGCGGAGATGGCCGAGCAGAAGATCCCCGACGAGATCCCCGGGGAATGGCTCGAGCGGGCCGCCACTGAGTGGGGGGACCGCATTCCAGAGCGGCTATCGGAGGAGTCCCCGCCGACCAGCGAGGACCGGACCGCTATCGACTCGGTGGTCACCCAGGTCAAGCGGGCCGCCGGCTCGGACTGAGCCGTCGCGCGGGCTGAGCCCGCCCAAGTCTCCCAACTCGGACAGGAGACCGACCTACCAGCAGGAAGGTTCGGGCCCGGCGTCGTATACAACCGGCAGCATCCCGATCGAGGAGGCCCGCATGCGCAAGCCCGTATCCGTCACCGTCCTGGTCCTGCTGCTGGTGGGGCTGGCCGCCCTGCCCGGCACGGCGAGCCACGGTCCCACCCGGTCCGGCGCCGATCCGTGCAACGGCACCAACGCGTTCAACGTCAACAACGTCATCACCAGAGACGTCACCGACGCGATCGCCGCCCAGAACCCCGCGGCGGTCCAGGGTGACGGCACGCTCAACCGGACACTGATCAGCCACGCGCTGTTCAACGCCGCGGGCCACGTGGTCATCCAGGTCCGCGAGACGACGACGCCGCTGGCTCGGGTGGCGTTCGGGTTCTCCGCCACGAACTCGGGATGGAACCGCGACAGCACGAACCACCCCGGCTACCTGACCGCCATCGACGCGTCCGAGCAGGCCACCCGCGACGCCGACAGCGACCTGGTGGTCGGCAACACCTTCCTGTTCTTCATCCCCACCGACGTGGTCCCCGACGGCAACTACGTGGCCCGGTTCCAGGGCTTCGACGCCGCCGGAACCGAGCTGGGCCGGGTGTGCGTCGACGCCATCGTCCAGAACGGGCAGGGCGCCGACGCGGCGTTCAGGGCCAACACCGACCCCGCGCACGAGCCCACCGAGCCGAGGACCGGTTACGGCTACAGCCCGCAGCCCGTGGTGTGGTTCCCCGCCGGTGAGGCCGCCGACGCCCAGAAGGCCGGCTACGGGGCGAAGGAGCTGCGCATCGAGTTCGGCGAGAAGCTCGCGGGCGTGAAGGTGGAACGTTTCGAGGGCACGGCGTTCGTGGACCGAACCGCCGCGCTGGCCGCCGACGATTTCCGGCGCCCGCACTTCCTGGCGGGGGGCCGCCTGGACGGCAGCGGCGCCGAGTCGTCCGCGGTGGCCAACGAGAAGGTGTGGGGGCCGGGCTACAAGCTCGACTTCTCCGCGCTGACCGGTGAGGCCCTGCCGGGGGAGCGGCTTCGGATCACGGCCACCGACCTGTCCGGGCGAACGTTCTGCGGCGTGTACACGTTCACGGCCGCGAACGGCTCGTACCTGGCCAGCAAGCCGGGGCGCTGCTAGGCAGACGCTGCTCGGCAGACGCTGCTCGGCAGACGCTGCTCGGCAGAGCCTGCTAGCCGCCGGCGTGCCGGCGCATCCGCGCGCTGACGAGCCGGCTGACCGCGCCCCGGTACAGGGGCGGGACCAGGATGCGGAACAGCTGTGGTGTGGCCAGCCAGCGCGGGATGGAGACCTCCGGGCCCCGGCGCCGCTCGATCACGTCCACGATGACGCGGGCGACACGGGGGGGCTTCATGATGAACGGACGGACCACCGGGTCCTTCCATAGCGGACTGTCCTGGGGGAAGAACCCCTCGGTGGCCACGATCCCGGGGTTCACCGTGGTCACCATGACCCCCTCGGGCTCCAGCTCGTAGTACAGCGACTCGGAGAAGGCCACCACGGCATGCTTGGCAGCCGTGTAGACGGGCGTTCCGGGCAGCGCGTAGCGCCCGGCAAGCGACGCGATGTTCACGATGTGCCCCCTCGACTCCAGGAGCATCGGCAGGAAGCTTTTCGTCAGAACCAGGATGCTCTCGTAGTTGGTCGCGGTGATCTCCCGGATCCGTTCCATCGAGAGCTGGGAGAAGTTCCCACCGCCGGGGATGCCCGCGTTGTTGATGAGGACGTCGCATCGACCGTGCTCTCGCTTGACGTGCGCGCGGAGGGATTGGACGTCCCTGGCCCGCGTCACGTCGCACCGCAGCCACGTGGCTCGGCCCTGCCGCCGCCCGATCTCCTCGGCCAGCGTCCGAAGCCGCTCCTCTCGCCGGGCCGCAAGGACGACGGCGGCGCCCCGGCGGACCAGCGCCTTGGCGGTGGCCTCGCCGATCCCGGCGGACGCACCGGTGAGCACGCAGACCTTGCCGGCCAGCGTGGTCACTGACCCATCAGGACATTCAGGGTCTGGCCGCCGTCGACCACTACCACCGAGCCGGTCATGAACCGGGCGGCGTCGGAGGCCAGGAACCGGGCCACGCCGGCCACGTCCTCGGGCGTGCCCCACCGGCCCAGGGGGATCATCGACCGGATCGTCTCGTAGTAGGACGGATCCTCCCGGGCCCCGATGTTCATGTCCGTCTCCACGAAGCCCGGCGCGATGGCGTTCACCCGGACGCCGTGCGGGGCCCACTCGCGGGCCAGGGTTTTGGTGAAGTTGACCATCGCCCCCTTGGCCGCCGCGTAGTAGGTCAGGCCGGGGCTGGCCACGTACGCGGCCACGCTGGCCACGTTGATCACCGAGCCCGTTCCCTTCTCCAGCAATATCGGGGCCGCGGCGTGGGTCACGTACACCGAGCCCATGAACGTGATCCCGAAGTACTTCTCGAACCCCGACATCCGGACCTGGTCGAACGTCGACAGGAACGGCGCCGCGCCCGCGTTGTTCACCAGGATGTCGATGCCCCCCAGCTCCGCGACCGTTCGGTCCACCAGCGTCTTGGCCTGATCGGCGTCGGTGACGTCGGTGGGGACCGCGATGGCCCGGCGCCCTCGCTCCTCGATCTCGCGGGCGGTCTTCTCGAGGGCCTCGGCGCCCCGCGCAGCGAGCGCGATGTCGGCACCGTCCTCCGCGAAGGACAGCGCGATGGCCCGGCCGATGCCCTTGCTGCCCCCGGTGATCAGGGCGACCTTCCCGTCGAGCTCGGCCATCAGTCGAACCTCCGTGGGTAGGATGGGTTGGATGGCAAGCAAACCACAGCCGAGCGGCGTGACGGAACCGGACGAATGGGTCCGCGGCACGTTCGACCGCGAGACGATCCGGGCCGCGCTGGTCGACGGCGGAGGCGCGGGCGTCAACGCGCACGACCGCCCCAACGTCATGTGGAAGATCAAGCGGCTCGTGGAGGGCGACCCGGTCTCGCAGTTCGGCCTGACCGGGGTGAACACCCTTCCGTTCGAGGAGGTCCTCGGGCTGATCGCCGACGCCGCAGGGATCGACCCCGATCCCTCGATACGTCACGGGCTGGTCATCGTCGATCCCGACAAGGTGATCGACGCGCTGGAGGTGGCCGGCGACCGTCTGGCCGAGGCCGCCGCGCTCGGGGAGCGGGTCCTGATCGCTACAGGTCACCCCGCCGGACTTCCGCTGCTGTACCAGGCCGTCGGCAGCCTGCTGATTGAGTCCGGCGCCAAGCTCATCCGCCCGCTGGAGGGCCACACCTGGAACGACGACGAGGGGCGCCGCCGGCAGATCCGCTACTTCCGCGGCATGGCCACGCTCACCGACCGGGCCTCGCCGATCCACACCCACGGCTCGGAGGCCATGGAGCGGATGCTCGAGGACCAGACCCCCGACCTGGTGTTCGCCGACCACGGGTTCGCGGGCGCGGCCATCGAGGCGGGCATCGACACGGTCTCGATCGCCGACGTGAACGATCCCGCGCTCGTCGTCGCCGACGAGCCGACGGCGGAGCTGGACACTGCCGCCGCCGAGCGGGTGCTCGTCGCCATGGAGGAGCTGGCCGCCTCCGGCGTCGGGTTTGTCATCTCCTCGCACGACCCGCGGGTCATGGCGATCGCCGACGGGTTCATCCGCCTGCAGCAGGGCCGGGTGGTCGAGGCGTGACCGCCGCTCCCCTGCTCGCGGGTGGCTTCACCGGCTCGGCGTTGGTCAAGACGTTCCGGCGGGGCACCGAGCCGGTGCACGCGCTGGCCGGCGTCGACCTCACCGTCGCCGGCGGCGAGTTCGTCGCTCTGGTCGGCCCGTCCGGTTCGGGCAAGAGCACCCTGCTCGCCCTGCTCTGCGGCTGGGAGACGGCGGACTCGGGGACGCTCGAGTACGGGGGCGCGCTGGCCGGCCGCCGTCCGGACACCCTGGGCTGGCCGGAGCTGGCCCTCGTGCCGCAGGCGCTGGGCCTGGTGCCCGACCTCTCGCTGGCCGACAACGTGCTGCTGCCGGCGCGGTTGCGCGGCGGCCTGGCCGATGCCGAGCCGCGCGCCCGCGAGCTCCTCGACGACTTCGGGTTGGCCCACCTCGCCGACCGCTATCCCCACCAGGCGTCGCTGGGCGAGCAGC
>DASZKM010000148.1:0-2248 GCA_035947055.1 Actinomycetota bacterium | reverse complement strand
TTCCTTCTTTGGCGGCGCCGGCCCGGGGAAGGCGCCGGATGGCTGGCGGCGAGCTTCGGGGCGCTTGCCCTGGTCCTCCTGGAGGGGTTAGTCCTTCCGGAGGATCCCCGAGGGCTCTTGGAGTGGGTGCAGAAGCTCAGCGTGGCCACCCTGCTCCTCTTCCCCTACCTCCTCTATCGGTTCACATCGTCGTTCGGCCGGACGTCCTCACGGTTCGATCTCGTGGCGGTCGGTCTCACTGCGGTCGTGGTGGTGTGGTCGCTCTTCCTCCCTTCGGTCGAGCCTGAGGCGACCCGGCCGGCCGCGGTCCAGGCATTCGTCCTAGTCCTCCTGGTGCAATGGGCGGGGCTCTCCGCCGTCGCGGCGGGAAGGCTGTGGCGGGCTGGACGTGCCCTGGCCACCCCGGGACGTCGGAGGATGCGGCTGCTCGGAGGCGCCGGGATTGGACTCAGCGCGGCGATCGTGGTCGCCGGCTTGGCGGGGACCGAGGGATCGATCGTGGCGCTTATCGTGCAGTTCTTGGCTCTGGGAAGTGGCCTGATCTTCTTCCTCGGCTTCTCCCCCCCTCGCGTCGTGCGACTGGCCTGGCGCCGTCCAGAAGAGGCCCGCTTCCAACAGGCCCTCGGGGAACTAATGACCGCCACCCGAGCGGAGACCGTGGCCGGGCGTCTCCTTCCCCACGTCACGGAGATCGTGGCCGGGCGGGGCGCGGCCCTCCTCGACGAGAGCGGGGGGATTCTCGGCCGGTACGGTGACGTGCCGGATGACCTTCACGACCTCTCGGCCGGCCACCGCGCCGGCGACCGGGCCGACTTCGTCGCCAGGGATGTCGTTCGGCTGCCGATGCGGTCCGGTGCCCTACTGGTGTGGGCGAGTCCATACGCCCCCTTCTTCGCCCGGGAAGAGCTGGAGCTCCTCACCGCTCTCGGCAGACTTGCCGATCTTGCCCTGGGTCGCGTGCGACTGGCGGAACGGGGAGCCCAACTGGCCGCCATCGTGAACTCCGCGCAGGACGCCATCATCTCCAAGGATCTGGACGGGACCATCACGAGCTGGAACGACGGCGCTCGACGCATCTACGGGTACACGGAGGAAGAGACCGTTGGACGGCCGATCTCGATACTGATCCCGCCCGACCGTGAGGATGAGCTGCCCAGGATCTTGGAGTGGATCGCCCGCGGACAGCGGGTGGAGCACTACGAGACGCTTCGGCTCCGAAAGGATGGCCGCCTCGTCTCGGTGTCCCTTTCCGTATCTCCCGTTCGCGACGCCGAAGGGAACGTCATCGGCGCGGCGGCGATCGCACGGGACATCACAGAGCAGAAGAAGGCTGAGCAGGTCATGCGTGAACAGGCCGACATGCTCGATCAGGCGCATGACGCCATCCTGGCCCGCGATCTGGAAGGGCGGATCACGTATTGGAACCACGGCGCGGTGGGCGCGTACGGATACTCGAGGGAACAGGCCCTGGCAAAGGTGTACTACGAGCTGCTACGTACCCGCTTCCCCCGGCCCCGCGAGGAGATCGAGGCAGAAGTCCTGCGAACAGGCCACTGGGAAGGAGAGCTTGTCCACACCCGGCGGAACGGCACGAGGGTGACCGTCTCCACCCGATGGTCGTTGCGGAAGAACGAGCGCGGTGCGCCGATGGGAGTGTTGCATGTGGCGACGGACATCACCGAGCAGAAGGAGGCCGCTCGAGCCTTGCAAGCCGCCAAGGAGGAGGCCGAACGCGCCAACCTGGCGAAGAGTGAGTTCCTGTCCCGGATGAGCCACGAGCTCCGCACGCCTCTGAATGCCATCCTGGGCTTTGGCCAGTTGCTGCAGCTGGAAGACCTAGCTGAGATGCATCGAGACCACGTCAGGGAGATCGTCAAGGCGGGAAGTCATCTGCTGGACCTGATCAACGAGGTCCTGGACATTGCCCGGATCGAAGTGGGAGAGCTTCCCATCTCATTGGAGCCCGTTGCGGTTGATGACGTGGTGGGAGAGGCGGTGAACCTGATCCGCCCGCTCGCGGATCAGCGGGGCTTGAGCCTTGGACCGGCTGAACCTGGGTGTGGTGATCTGCACGTGCTGGCCGACAAGCAGCGGCTGAAGCAGGTACTCCTGAACCTCCTGTCCAATGCGGTCAAGTACAACAGCCAGGGCGGAGACGTCCGTCTGTCCTGTGAGCTTTCGGATCGGGCAGTGAGGATCGCGGTGTCGGACACCGGGCCCGGCATCCCTGAAGACAAGCTCCCGTACC
>DASZKM010000147.1:0-6829 GCA_035947055.1 Actinomycetota bacterium | reverse complement strand
GATCACGGCCTGGGCCTTCGGTTCGAAGGGCTGGAGCTCGGGGACCAGAGGGTGCTCCTCGGTGCCCACGATGCAGTGCGGAGGGAACATCCGGAACTCGGGGTCGCCCTCCCGGTGGGAGTCCTTGGTGAAGATGACGGGCGTCCCGGCTGCTAGCTCGCGCTCCACGAGACCCGCGATCCGCGGGACGGCCGCGGTACACGTGTCGCTGGCCAGGTTGCCCTTCCGGGTGAAGCCTTCCTGGGTGTCGACGACGATCAGGACGCGTCCGGGCATCTCAGTCCCCCCACGGCGCGATCACGCAGAAGTATAGCCACGGGCCCGGAGCGAACCCCCCAGTGACTGCCCTGGCGGGGGCCCTGCATAGAAATAGACCCGAGGGACCTTCGGCTCGCCGCCCGATCAGCGGGCGAACCCACCGACCGGAGCAGCCACCGTCAGCCCCTCGGGTCTAGCGCTCCGAGCAACCAGCAGCTGTCTCGGTTTCCTTATGGTAACCCCGGTCGTTGGGCTTTGGGGCCTCCCGAACCTCCCCGATCGACGCAGCGAGTTAGCTGTCCCCACCGCCTCAACCAGGTGCGCCCAGTTGACCTTACGGCTTTCCCAGGGGGTCCCATTCGGTTCCCTGACTCAGCCGCCCCGGCTGCTCGGAGCGAGCGAACTGTATCCGCGCACCCTGCAGCGGTCAACTCGCCAAAAGACCTGTTCGCGCGCGTCTGCGCAGGTCAGAGGGGCCGTCTTCTTGTCGGACATTCGGCGGGAGGCTCACCCCGCGACGGCAGATGCGAGCGGCGGGTGCAGCTCGGCGTACGCGGCGAGCACACCGTCCGCCGTCCGGTCCCACGTCAGCCTTCGAGCGCGGGCCGCAGCGGCTCGGCCCAGCCGCGCGGCCAGCCGGCCGTCGCCCAGCAGGGAGACGAGGCGGTGGGCGTACGTCTCGGGACGATGGTCCTCCACCAGCAGGCCGGAATGGCCATCGGCCACCACGTGCCGGAGCCCGCCAACCGCCGAGGCGACCACGGGGATCCCACAGGCCTGGGCCTCCAGGGCCGCCAGGCCGAACGACTCGGTCCGGGACGGCATCAGCAGCACGTCGGCCGCCGCGTACAGGTCGGGCAACGCTTCGTGCGGGATGGGGGGGACGAGGCGCACCAGATGGTCGATGCCCTCCTCGTGCGCCACCCGGCGGAGCGCGCCAACGCCCATCGATCCTTCCTCGTCGCTCTGTCCACCGACGATCACCAGCACCGGATCGAGGCCCCGGCGAGCCGCACCGGCCACCGCCCGGATGGCGACTTCCGGCGCCTTGACGGGGTGCAGGCGGCCCACGAACAGCACCACCCCCCGGCCCGCCAGCCCCAGCGCGGCCTTGGCCCTTTCCTTGTCTTGAGGACGGAACCGGGACGTGTCGACACCCGGTGGGACGACGCGGATGCGTCCGGGGCTCGCCCCGAGGTGAACCAGGTGGGAGGCCTCGGTGGTCGTGGGGGCGAAGAGCAGGTCGGCGTCGGCGATCGTGGCCCGTTCCTCCAGCAGCCGAACCTCCGGGTCGCGCTCGCCCTGTGTGAGGGCCATGTTCTTCACCGTCCCGAGCGTGTGGAATGAAGCGGCGACCGGAGCGCCCCAGTGACGTTTCGCGGCCCGGCCGGCCCGGCCCGACATCCAGTAGTGGACATGGACCAGGTCGTACGGCCCGTGCGAGGCGAGCACGCGTTCGGCGAACGGTGCCACCAGTGCCGGAAGCCCCGCTTTGGAGACCGGGGCGCACGGCCCGGCGGGAACCTGGATCACCCGCGTACGGGGATACAGCTGGTGCACTTCAGGCACCGGCCGCCCGCTGCACCGGGTGAACACATCGACGGCCACGCCGCGGCGGTCCAGCCTCTCGGCCACCGAGCGGACGTACACGTTCATCCCACCGGAATCGCCGGTGCCCGGTTGATCGAGCGGAGACGTGTGAAAGCTGATGACCGCGACACGGGCCCGGCTCGTCATCCCGGCATCGTACGGGTCTTCTGCAGCTCGAAGACCGCCACGAGCTCCCCCACGGGAAGACCTCCCCCCCGCACCGGGGGCCGGACGAACGGCGCCAGCGCGGGATGATCCACGTCGATGGCGCCGAGGAGCTCCAGCACTCGGAGGATGGCCGGCGGCCCGGCCCGCGTGCCGCCGTCGTCCACCCGCACCGCGACGCCCAGGCCCTGCTCCGGAATCCCGGCACACATCAGACCCTCGGCGCCGACTTTCACGATCAGGCCGGGCCCCGTCTCCATGATCGCCGTGCACGCTCGATCCCGGCCCGCCACGAGATAGGGCTCCGCCCGCATCGCCGCCACCACCCGCTCGGCGCCGGCCACGCGTCCGTCGGTCACCAGCCTGGCGAACAGCGTGGCCAGCGCGGAGAGAGGAAGGAGGTGCACCGGGACTCCGCATCCATCCACTCCCTCGGCTTCGGGCTCCTGCCCGGTCGCGACCTCGACGGCCTCGCGGACGGCGCGCTGGAGCGGATGGTCCGGTTCGGTGTACGTGCCCATCGGGAATCCTCGGCGAGAGGAGGCAAGCAGCATCCCGGCGTGCTTCCCCGAACAGTTGTGGTACTCGGAGCGCGGCTCGCGCGCCCGGCGAGCTTCCTCCGCATCGAGCGGACGGGCGGCCGGGCAGCGGAGCGCCTCCGTCGTCAGCCCGGCGCGCTCCAGGATCGAGCGCACCGCGCGCAGGTGCACCAGCTCGCCGTTGTGGGATCCGCACATCACGGCGACCTCGGCGTCCGACAGGTCGGGCTCCTCGGCCAGCGAGACCGACACCGCGGCCTGGAGCGGCTTCATCGCGGAGCGGGCGAACGTCGGCCGGCCGGGCTCACCGGCGAACGCCACCAGCGCTCCGTGGGTGTCGGCGACCGCGACGGAGCCGGTGTGCACGGACTCGTCGATCCCCGACCGGATCACGCGCACGAGCGGAACCGGCGGCACGCCGCTCAGGGTAACCGGGTGGATCGACGCGGGGTTTCGGGTCCCCCTACGCGGGGGTGGCCGCCACCGCGGAGGCGTGCTGCTCCGGGATATTGACGGACAGGTCGCCCTGCTCCATGAGGACCAGGAACTCGTCCACGACCTCCGGATCGAACTGGGTGCCCGAGCAGCGGATGAGCTCGTCGAGCGCCGCCTCCGGGGAACAGGCGGCACGGTACGGCCGGTCGTTGGTCATCGCGTCATACGCGTCGACCACGCTGAAGATACGAGCCGCCAGCGGGATCTCCTCTCCGCGGAGACCTGACGGATAGCCGTCCCCGTCGAAGCGCTCGTGATGGAACCGGACCACGTCCTCCGCCTCTCCCAGGATTCTGATGGGCCGGACGACCTGTGCGCCGATCAGAGGATGGGTCCGCATCACGGCCCACTCGGAGTCGGTAAGCGTTCCGGGCTTGGTCAGGATGCGATCGGGGATGCCGATCTTGCCGATGTCGTGCAGGAGGAACGCGTGCCCGATCTCGCTCTGATCCATAAGCTCGGGCTCGATGCGCTGGGTGAGCTCCAGCGCGAGGTCCCGGGTGCGATCGAGGTGGCGCCGGGTCCCGGCGTCCTTGGCCTCGATCAGGAACGCCAGCGTCTCGATGGTTGAGAAGTAGGCGTCGTTGAGATCGGCCAGGGCTCGTTCCAGCTCGTGAGCGCGGTCTCGCTCGCGGACGTACCGGGTTCGCGCGTCGCGGGCGAACGCCACCAGATCACCCTGATCCCTGGAGCCTTGCCTGCTCATCGCGCCTCCTCGAACTGTCGAACTGTCGCTCAGAGCCGAACGTGTCCTCGACCATGCAAAGCGACGCTGCGCTGTGTCAGGTGCGGGTACCGATCAGAAGATTCGTAGAGCTCGCAGAAGCCGAAGGCCTTTGGGGTTGCCCTGCCCGCCCGGGGACGGAGCGTTCCTCACCGCATCGGGGAACGTCCGCTCTTGGGGAACATTGGGGATCGAGACGGCGGCCGGGCCCCCCTGATCCTTTTCCTGGTTCTTCATGTCATCCCCATCGTCGTCGCCCTCGTCGTCGGAGGTGTTGGGCCCGCCCTGGGCGCCGGATCCCTGTCCCGATCCCGACCCCTGGCCCGGTGGTTCCGGCTTCGGCGGTTTGCGCTCTTCGCTCTGCCCCTTGTCCCCGGACCCCTTGTTCGCCCCCTGGTTCTTCTTGTCCTTGTCCTTCCCGCCTGCCTTGTCGCTTCTGTTCTCCAGCCCGGTCGCCGAGCCGCCGGCGTTGTTCTGCTTCGCCTTGTCGGGCTTGTCGGGCCCCGGACCGCCGTGGCCCTTGGCCCGCTTGATGGCCTCGATCGCCTTGCGGATGCCGGGAACCGATGGATCGCCCGGCCGGGCGATCAATGCGGCGAGCACGTCGTGCTGCTGCTCCAGAAGGACCTCCGCCCTGGCCACGAGGAGGGCGACGTCCAGGCCGAGGGCTCGCGCCCGGCCGATCTGGACGTCGAAACCCCGAACCGCCGCGGCGTACCGCCGGACGGCCTCCTGTTCGGCCTCCGGGCGGCCGAGATACGCGGACAGCACGGCTTCCTCGAGTCGCTCGCCGGTCAGGTCGAGGTGGATGGCGGCTTCCTCCGCCGGACCGTCCGCCAGGATCACGCGGATTTGCTCGAACCCCAGCTTGACCGAGTACAGGGCGTCGCCGGGCAGGGCATCTTCGGAGGTCGCCCGGGCGATCCCGGGGATGGACACCATAGCGGCGAGGGCGATGGCCGCGCTGGCCGCGAACCGCCGTCCTCGCGAGAGCTCAGGCCGGACCTCCACCACCTGGCCGTTGCCGCCGTAGGCGTCGAGCGCCCGAGCGAGGCCGAGCTTGGCGGCCCTCGCCGACGGCTTCTCCGCCCACACGCCTTCCAGCTGCCGGGCCAGCTCCACCAGCTCGGCCACGGCGGGAGTCGCGGGCATCTGCCCGGTCACTGCCCGATCCAGAACCTCTTCCTTCCTCATGCTTCCTTCTCCAGGGCCCGGCGCAGGGCGGCCAGGCCTCGATGCTGCAGGCTCTTCACCGCTCCCAGCGGCTTGCCCACCGCCGCGGCGGTCTCCTCGTTCGACAGGCCCGCCGCGAACTTCAGCAGCAGCACCTCTCGTTGATCCTCGGTGAGTCGAACCAGGGCGGAGCGGACCCGGTCCGCGTCCAGACGCTCCAGCACCTGCTCGGCCGGATCGGGCGCCTGCTCCAGGTCCGGCGGATCGGCCACCGGCTCCACGGTCCGCCGCCGGGCGGCCCGGCCCCGGTCGACCAGGTCGTGGCGGGCGATCGTGAACAGCCAGCCGGCGAACGCACCGGACGTGCCCGAAAAGCCCCGGACCCGCCGGGCCGCTTCCACGAACACCTCTGCGGCCATGTCTTCCGCCTCACCTCTGTCGCCGATCCGAGCCAACAGATATCCGAACACCGGCCCGTGGAAGCGGCGATAGAGACGTGCGAACGCCTCCGCGTCTCCGCGCTTCGCTCCCTGTACCAGGGCGTCGAGCTTCCGCGCGGCCTCATCTACAGAAGCGTTGGGGACCCCTGAGAGATACTGCCGGGCCGGGACGGGCTGATCGGGCTCGGGTAGGCGCTGAGTGGGCGGGCGCCGGGTCGAGGTTCGCTTCAAACGGCCCTGGCTATTACCCGGTAGGGAAGCTAGGGGGACAGTCTACCCAGTTCCGCCCGGAGGCGGCGCTTCATCTCGTCCTGAAGGGCGTCATGGACGTCGATGACCTTGGCCCGGGCGTCGGAGACGGTGCGCTCCTCCTCCTCGATCCGGCCCACGACGTCCTCGATCTCCTCGTCGGAGAGGGCCTCCAGGTTCGACAGCCGGCTGTCGGACACCAGCCGTTCCACCCGGCGGCGGGCCATCATGACCTCTTCCTCAGGCAGGGGGATGACCGGCGCCTCTCCCCGGGAGGGACCTCGGGAGCCCTCCGACAGCACGGCCACCAGCCGCTCGACGATGGGGATCGGCTCCCCGCCGCTCCGGCGCCGCCGGAGCTCGTCGCGAAGGATGTCTCGCCGGCCCTGCAGCAGGCGCCGGACGAACGAGAGGTACTCCCGCTCCAGCCGGGTCAGGTCTCGCCGGCGGCGGACCTCGTCGGTCTCCAGGCTCCCGAGCTCATCCGCGTAGCCGGGGCCCAGGACCTGGTCGATGCGGCGCTTCCCGCCTGTCTTCGGCATCTCAGTCATGGGGTCTCCATGACCATTATCGGCCGCTAGGGGCCCGGACCGTAACCCCCCCGGATCGTGCCTAGCAGACCGCGGCCACGTAGGGCGTGGGGTTCACCAGGGAGCCGCCGGGGTGGTATTCGAAGTGCAGGTGCGGGGTGCCGGTGGCGTTCCCGGTGTCGCCGACGTAGCCGATCAGCGTTCCCGCCGCCACACTTCCGGAGACATCCGCGAAGCCCTGCAGGTGAGCGTAGAACGTGTAGGTCCCGCCGTCCGAATAGACGTACGCCTGGTTCCCGCCCAGCGAGCTCGATGAGGTGGACACGCTGCCCGGCAGCGCCGCGTACACCGGGGTTCCGTACCCACCCATCATGTCCACACCGGCGTGGCTCCTGCCTCCGGACCGAGGCGCCCCGAAGGTGTCGCTGAACGAGGTGCCCGGTGCCGGACAGGCCTGAAGGGCGGCCCCGGACACCGTGGCGATCGAAGCGGGTGCGTTGCCGGAGAACGCCGCCGACGCCGCCAGCTCGATGTCGAGCTGCTTCTGGAGCTCCTCCCGGAGCGCCTGGGCTTCGGCCAGCTTGTCGTACACGATCTGCTTCTGCCGCTCGGCTTCCTCCGTCGCCTTCTGCTGCTCCTCTTCCAGACGGCCCAGGTTCGCCTCGA
>DASZKM010000146.1:0-11873 GCA_035947055.1 Actinomycetota bacterium | reverse complement strand
GTGCTCGCCGTGAGCGCCCTGGGGAAGGACCTGGCCGCGGCCCGGAGCCGCGCCTACACGGCCGTCTCCCGGATCTCCTTCGAGGGCGTTCAGTACCGGACCGACATCGCCAAGGAGGCAGCAGGTGGCTGATACGAGTCAGCAGATCGGAGGAGGGACGCCGCTGGTGGGGATCCTGGCCGGATCGGCTTCCGACCTTCCGGTGCTCCAGCGGGGCGCGGCGATCCTGGAACGCCTCGACTTGCCCCACGAGATCCACGTGATGTCCGCCCACCGCACGCCGGACCTGGTCGACGAGTACGCGCGGACGGCCGAGGAGCGTGGGGTGCTGGTCGTGATCTGCGGGGCCGGGCGGGCCGCCCATCTGGCCGGCTCGGTCGCGGCCCGGACGGTCCTGCCGGTCATCGGTGTGCCGTGCGGCAGCGATCACCTGGGCGGCGCCGACGCGCTGTACTCCACCGTGCAGATGCCCCGCGGGGTGCCGGTGGCCACCGTGGGCATCGACAACGCCGTGAACGCTGCCGTCCTGGCGGCGCAGATCATCGCGCTGCGGGACACCGACCTCCGAAAGAAGCTCCACGAGTTCAAGGAGTCCCTCGCGGAGGGGTTCAAGGCGTGACGAGATGATCCCCCGCTACACGCTGCCGGAGATGGGCGCGGTGTGGTCGGAGGACGCCAAGCTCCGTCACTGGCTCCGCATCGAGGTCCTGGCCTGCGAGGCGTGGTCGAAGCTGGGGCGCATCCCCGCGGAGGACCTGGAGGAGATCCGGACGAAGGCCACCGTGGACGCCGAGCGGGTCCGGGCCATCGAGGACGTCACCCGACACGACGTGGCCGCTTTCGTGCAGGCCGCGTCGGAGTCGGTGGGGCCGGCGGGGCGGTGGATCCACTTCGGGATGACCTCCAGCGACCTGTTGGACACCGCGCTGGCGTTGCAGCTCCGGGAGGCGGCCGATCTCCTTCTGGAGCGGGTGGAGCGGTTGCTGGCCGTGGTCAAGGCCCAAGCCCTCGAGCACCGGGACACGGTGTGCGTGGGACGGACCCATGGTGTGCACGCCGAGCCGACCACGTTCGGGCACAAGCTGGCGGTGTGGGCGTTCGAGCTGGCCCGCGACCGGGACCGCCTCCGCCGGGCCCGGGAGGCGATCTCGGTGGGGAAGGTCAGCGGCGCGGTGGGGACGTACGCGGCCGTCGATCCCTTCGTCGAGGAATACGTGTGCCGGGAGCTGGACCTGGCCCCCGCGGACGCGGCCACCCAGGTCGTGCAGCGCGATCGTCATGCCGAGTACACGGCGGCCCTGGCCGTCACCGGCGCCACGCTGGAGAAGATCGCCGTGGAGATCCGTCACCTGGCCCGAACCGAGGTCCGGGAGGTCGAGGAGCCCTTCGAGATCGGCCAGAAGGGGTCATCGGCCATGCCCCACAAGCGGAATCCCATCCTGGCCGAGCGCATCACGGGACTGGCCCGAGTCCTCCGAGCCAACAGCCACGCCGCGCTGGAGAACGTGGCCCTGTGGCACGAGCGGGACATCTCGCACTCCTCGGTGGAGCGGGTGATCCTGCCCGACGCCACCACCGCGCTGGACTACATGCTCCACATCACCACGTTCGTGCTGGAGAACCTGAGCGTGTTCCCCGACCGCATGCGTCAGAACCTGGAGCTGGGCGGAGGCCTGGCATTCTCCCAGCAGGTGCTGCTGGCGCTGGTGGACAAGGGGATGAGCCGGGAGGAGGCCTACCGCTTCGTCCAGGGAGCGGCGGCCGAGGCCTGGGACCGGGGCGCGGACTTCCGCCAGGAGCTGGTGGGCCGGGACCCGGTTCGCCAGCTGCTCTCCGACCAGGACCTCGACGACCTGTTCCGTCCCCGTCTGGATCATCTGGACGCCGTGTTCGCCCGTCTCGACAAGCTGGAGGTGAAGGAGTGACCGTACTGGCCAATCTGCACGCCAAGGGCAAGGTCCGTGACATCTACGAAGTGGACGCCGAGCACCTGCTGATGGTGGCCAGCGACCGGATCTCGGCGTTCGACGTCGTCCTCCCGAACCCCATCCCCGACAAGGGGCGGGTGCTGACAGGCCTGTCGCTGTTCTGGTTCGACCGGACCCGAGATCTCGTCCCCAACCACGTCGTGTCGACGTCGGTGGACGACCTGCCATCATCCTTCGCGGAGCACCGGGAGGAGCTGGCCGGGCGGTCGATGCTCGTGCGCCGGGCCCGGATGATCCCCATCGAGTGCGTGGCCCGCGGCTACCTGTCGGGATCGGGATGGAAGGAGTACAAGACGTCGGGCAAGGTCTGCGGGATCCCGCTGCCGGACGGTCTGGTGGAGTCCGATCGCTTGCCCGAGCCGATCTTCACCCCGGCCACCAAGGCGGAGACCGGACACGACGAGAACATCTCGCTCGAGCAGGCGGCCGAGGTCGTCGGCGAAGGCTTGGCCCAGCGCCTGAAGGAGCTGACCATCGCGCTGTACGAGCTGGGGGCGGAGCTGGCCCGGGAGCGCGGCGTGATCCTGGCCGACACCAAGTTCGAGTTCGGGTTCGCGGGGAACGAGATCGTGCTGGCCGACGAGGTCATGACTCCCGACTCCTCGCGGTTCTGGCCCGCCGACGAATACCGCCCCGGCGGACCGCAGCCCTCGTTCGACAAGCAGTACGTTCGCGACTGGCTGGACACCAGCGGGTGGGACCACGAGCCTCCGCCCCCGGACCTTCCCGCCGAGGTCGTCGGGCAGACCGCGGCCCGATACCGGGAGGCGTACGAGCGCGTCACGGAGGAATCCTTCGACGAGTACCTGCGGAGGGCCGGCGCCCTGTGAAGCAGCGGTTCGAGGTTCTGGTCAGCCTGAAGGAGGGGCTGGCCGATCCGCAGGGCAAGGCGATCGAGGACGCACTCCCATCGATGGGGTGGACAAGCGTGTCCGAGGTGCGAGTGGGCAAGCACATCGAGCTGACCGTGGACGCCGACACCGAGGACGGCGCGCTCCGGGTGGCCAACCAGGTCGCCGAGCGCCTGCTGGCCAACCCGGTGATCGAGGACTTCCGGGTCATCTCCCAGGCGGAGATCACGTGACGCCCAGGATCGGGGTCGTCACGTTCCCCGGCTCGCTGGACGATCGTGATGCGCTTCGGGCCGTCGAGCTGATGGGCGGGCGGCCCGTTCCCATCTGGCACGGCGACACCGACCTGGGCGGGGCCGACGCGGTGATCCTCCCCGGAGGCTTCGCCTACGGCGACTACCTGCGCACGGGGGCCATCGCCCGGTTCGCGCCGGTGATGGACGCGGTCCGCGACCACGCGCGCCGAGGGGGAGCGGTGGTCGGTATCTGCAACGGCTTCCAGATCCTGTGCGAGGCCGGTCTGCTCCCCGGCGCGCTGGCCCGGAACCGCGGTCTGACGTTCGTGTGCCGGTGGGTGCACGTCCGGTGCGAGCGTCCGGGCACCGCGCTGACCGCGGCGGCCGGCGCCGGCGACGTGACGCCGGTTCCGGTCAAGCACGGCGAGGGGCGATACGTGGCCGACCGCGACACGCTAGCCCGCATCGAAGGCGACGGCGGCGTGGTGTTCCGATACTGCTCGCCCGATGGCCGGACCGGAGAGACGTGGAACCCGAACGGCAGCACCAACGACATCGCCGGGGTGTGTAACGAAGCGGGCAACGTGGTGGGCGTGATGCCCCATCCGGAGCACGCCGTCGATCCCGATCTCGGGCCCACGGGAGGCCGGCCGTTGTTCGAGTCGCTGCTGGCATCCGCCTTGGCCCGCGTCTGATGGCGGAGGGGGCGGTCGGCACCAGGGCGTCCGAGGCGACGGCGCTCGGACTCACCGAGGAGGAGTACCACCAGGTCGTCGAAACCCTGGGGCGCGAGCCCAACCGCGCTGAGCTGGCCATGTACGCCGCGATGTGGTCGGAGCACTGCTCGTACAAGTCCAGCAAGGTCCATCTCCGGCGTCTCCCCGCCGACGGGCCCCACGTTCTGGTTGGTCCCGGGGAGGACGCCGGCGTGGTCGACCTGGGAGACGGCATCGCCTGCGTGTTCAAGATCGAGAGTCACTCGCACCCATCCGCCATCGAGCCGTACCAGGGAGCGGCCACCGGCGTCGGCGGCATCGTCCGCGACGTGCTGTCGATGGGGGCCCGGCCCATCGCGTTGCTGAACTCCTTGCGGTTCGGTCCGCTGGAGGAAGAGCGCAACCGGTGGCTGATGTCGGGCGTGGTGGCCGGGATCGGCGGCTACGGGAACTGCATCGGCGTTCCCACCGTGGGGGGCGAGGTGAAGTTCGCGCCGGCCCACGGCCCGAACCCCACCGTGACCGCGATGTGCGTGGGGCTCGGCTCGGCCGATGGGCTGATCCCCGCCCGCGCCGCGGGCCTGGGGAACGTGCTGGTCCTCATCGGGTCGCGCACGGGACGGGACGGGATCGGCGGCGTGTCGGTCCTGGCCTCGCGGACGCTGGGAGAGGCGAGCGCCGCGGCCCGTCCATCCGTGCAGATCGCCGACCCGTTCTCCGAGAAGCTCCTCATCGAGGCCTGCCTGGAGATGGCCGAGGCCGGGTTGCTCGTCGGCCTCCAGGACCTGGGCGGCGCCGGGCTCACCTGTGCCGTCTCCGAGTCCGCGGCCCGGGCCGGGACCGGTGTGGAGGTGGAGCTGGACCAGGTGCCGCTTCGCGAGCCGGCCATGGAGCCGTTCGAGATCCTGACGTCGGAGTCGCAGGAACGGATGCTGGCCATCGTCCGGCCGGACGATCTCCCCGCCGTGGAGGCGTCCTGCCGCACCTGGGGTCTCCAGGCCACGCCCGTGGGGAGGGTCACAGGCGATGGGACGGTCCGGGCCCGGTCCGACGGCGCCGCGGTGGCCGAGGTCCCGGCCCGTTCGCTGGCCGAGGACGGCCCCCAGTACGACCGTCCGATGTCGCCGCCGCTGTGGCTCGATGACCTCCTTGCCGACGACCCCGCGCGGGCGGAACCACCGGTGGACCCCGGCCAGACCTTGCTTCGGCTGCTGGCATCGCCGAACGTCGCTGGGAAGCGGTGGGTCTACGAGCAGTACGACTCGCTGGTTCAGGGCCGCACGTTGGCCGGGCCCGGAGGCGATGCGGCCGTCATCCGCATCGAGGGGACGGCTCGAGCCATCGCTCTCTCTACGGACGGCAACGGCCGGTACGGCCACCTCGATCCCTACCTCGGCGGCGGGCACGCCGTGGCCGAGGCGGCCCGGAACGTGGCGTGCACGGGCGCACGGCCGCTGGCCATCACGAACTGCCTCAACTTCGGGAACCCCGAGCGGCCCGAGGTGATGTGGGCGTTCCACCAGACCGTGGACGGGATGGCGGACGCCTGCCGGGCGCTGGGCACGCCGGTCACCGGCGGCAACGTTTCCTTCTACAACGAGTCGGGAGACTCAGCGATCTATCCCACACCCATCGTGGGGATGCTCGGGCTCCTGGACGACGAGCGCCGCCGAATGGGCATGGCCTTCCAGCCGGGCAGGATGGTGTACCTGCTGGGGGAGACGTTTCCCGAGCTGGGCGGCTCGGAATACGCCGAGGTGGTCCTGGGCAGGGTCAGCGGCCGGCCGCCGGGCCTCGATCTGGACCGGGAAGCGGCGCTCGTTGGTTTGCTTATCGAGGCCGCCGGAGAAGGTCTCCTGGCCTCGGCGCACGACTGCTCCGACGGAGGCCTGGCGGTGTGCCTGGCGGAATCCGCCATGGCCGGCGACTGCGGGTTCCGGGTCGCGCCGTCCCAGGACCTCGCTCCGCACCTGACGCTGTTCGGCGAATCGGCCTCCCGGGCCGTGGTCTCCGTCGATCCCGGCCGGGCCACGGCGTTGGAGCGGCTGGCGGCGGGGCGTGCGGTGCCCTTCTCCCGGCTGGGCGAGACCGGCGGCTCCCGGATCGTCGTCGAGGACGTCCTCGACCTGCCGCTGGCCGACGCCCGGGACGTGTACGAATCCGCGATCCCAAACTTGATGGAGATCCGGAGGGCGGCCGGGTAACCGGGTGTTACCATCGACCCGGTGGGAGGGGAGTCGCCCAAGGAAGCCTGCGGTCTCTTCGGGGTATGGGCCCCGGGGGAAGACGTCGCTCGACTGACCTATTTCGGCCTACACGCCCTCCAGCACCGCGGCCAGGAATCCGCCGGGATCGCCGTTTCGGACGGCCACAACATCCTCGTCTACCGTGATCTGGGACTCGTGTCCCAGGTGTTCAACGAGCGAACGCTGTCCACCCTCCAGGGTGACCTGGGTATCGGGCACACCCGGTACTCGACCACTGGATCGACCACGTGGGAGAACGCGCAGCCGTCTTTCAAGACCGATGGTTCGCGCGGCCTGGCGCTCGGCCACAACGGGAACCTGGTGAATACGGCGGATCTCGCCACCAAGGTGGGAGTCCGCGGCCCGGCCACCACGGACTCCGACCTGGTGGCCACGCTGCTGTCCCGCGAGGACGGCGACCTGGAGGCGGCGGCGAAGAAGATCCTTCCGCAGCTCCGGGGGGCGTTCTCGTTCGTGATGATGGACGAGCGGACGCTGTTCGGGGCCCGGGATCCCGCGGGTCTCCGCCCGCTGGCCATCGGCCGTCTCGGCGACGACCGCTTCGTCCTGGCATCCGAGACGTCGGCACTGGACATCGTGGGCGCGGCCTACGTTCGAGAGGTCGAGCCCGGCGAGCTGGTGGCGGTCGACGACCGAGGTGTTCGGTCCATCCGCTACGCCGAGGCGTCGCGGTCCGCGCTGTGCCTGTTCGAGTTCGTGTACCTGGCCCGGGCCGACTCACGGCTGTACGGCAAGACCGTCCACGAGGCGCGTCGCGAGATGGGACGCCGGCTCGCGGACGAGGCTCCCGCCCCCGCCGATCTGGTGATCCCCATCCCCGACACCGGCCACTCGGCCGCCCAGGGCTACGCCGAGGCGTCGGCGATCCCCTACGGCGAGGGTCTGATCAAGAACCGGTACGTGCACCGAACGTTCATCGAGCCGACCCCCGGCCTGCGCCAGCGCGGTGTGCGTCTGAAGCTGAACCCCCTCCCCGACGCCATCCGCGACCGGCGCCTGGCGGTGGTTGACGACTCGATCGTTCGAGGAACCACCACGCGCGAGATCGTCCGGATGCTTCGCGACGCCGGAGCCGCCGAGGTCCACATGCGGGTCACCAGCCCGCCGATCAAGTGGCCCTGCTACTACGGCATCGACATGTCGACGAGAGAGGAGCTCGTCGCGGCGAACATGACCGTGGAGGAGATCCGCGACTTCATCGGCGCGGACTCCCTGGCCTACCTGTCCCTTCCGGCGCTGACCGAGGCCACCGGGGCGCCCGCCGACACGTTCTGCCGGGCCTGCTTCGATGGGGAGTACCCCATCCCGGTGCCCGAGCGCGCGCACAAATTCCTGCTCGAGGGGGAGTAACCCGCGTGGGGACCGGCGCCTACCGGCGTGCCGGGGTGGATCTCGACGCAGCGGCACGAGCGGTCGACCTGATCCGAGACCTGGCCGCGGGCGCCTCACGTCCCGAGGTCGTGCAACACGTGGGTGGCTTCGCGGGCCTGTTCCGCCTGGGAGAAGGACGGCTGCTGGCCGCCGCCACCGACGGTGTGGGGACGAAGGTGGACATCGCGCGGATGGCCGGCCGGTTCGACACCGTGGGCATCGACCTGGTGGCCATGTGCGCCAACGACGTGGTCACCACCGGCGCCGAGCCACTCTTCTTCCTGGACTACATCGCAACCTCGAATCTGGATCCACGGCAAGTGGGCGAGCTGGTGGCCGGCGTGGCCGAGGGGTGCCGCCGGGCCGGCTGCGCGCTGCTGGGCGGGGAGACCGCCGAGCATCCCGGTCTCCTGCCCCGAGGCCGCTTCGATCTGGCGGGGTTCTGCGTCGGCTCGGTGGCGGAAGACGACGTCCTTGGGCCGCACCGCGTTCGGGAGGGCGACGCTCTGGTGGGTGTGACCTCCACGGGGCTCCACAGCAACGGCTTCAGCCTGGTGCGGAAGGCCCTGGAGGATTCCGGTCAGCCGCTGGATGCCGCTCCCCCGGAGCTGGGCCGATCGCTGGCCGATGAGCTCCTGGAGCCCACGGCCATCTACGTGCCCGCCGTGCTCGAGGCCTCCCGTCGCGGCCTCCTGCGGTCGGCCGCCCACATCACGGGCGGCGGCCTGGTGGAGAACGTGCCTCGGGCCCTGCCTGAGGGCCTGGGCGCGGAGCTGGATCGGGGGTCATGGACCGCCCCGCCGGTCTTCGGCTTCATGGCCCATTTGGCCGATGTATCAGACGAGGACATGGTTGCCACGTTCAACATAGGGCTGGGCATGGTCCTGGTGACCGGCCAGGCATCGGAGGTCGTCGCGATATGCGGCGACCACGGCCTGCGCGCGGTCCCGGTGGGCACGGTCACGGCCGGGGCGGGGGTGAGATTCCGATGACCGAGCAACGCCCGGAGGTCGTCACCCTCGCCGAGATCCAGACGCCGGAGCTCGAGGACGTCCGCCACCGGCGCAAGCAGCTGTTCAGCCTCCTGCTGCTGGTGTTCGTCCTGGTGGCCCTGGGCGTCGTCCTGTTCTCGTACGCGTCCGAAGTGCTGGTCGGGCGCCCCCTGGAGTTCCTGGGGACCACCGTGCTCCGTCCGGCGCTCGTGCTGCTGGCCGTGGCCTTCGCCCTGTACGTGTGGGAGAAGGAACGAACGCTCCGCCGTGTGGAGCAGGCCCTGATCGAGGAGCGGGTCCTGTCCTCGGCGCTCGAGAACCGGGTCCGCGAGCTCTCGGCGATCCTTCGGGCCGGCCGGGCGGTGGCGTCGACGCTGTCGCTCAAGGACGTCCTGGAGCTGATCCTTCACTCCGCGCAGGAGCTGCTGGGAGCCACCGAGGGCTCGGTGATGCTGTTCGACGAGCAGAAGACCGGCCTCCGAGTGGCGGCTTCGGTCGGGCTTTCGGAGCAAGCCGGCAAGCAGATCATCCCCATCGGCGAGGGCATCGCCGGGTGGGTGGCCGAGTTCCGGGAACCGGTCGTGCTCAGCGGCGACGTCTCAGACTCCCGGTTCCGGCGTCTGGTTCCCAAGGACCGGAAGGTACGGTCGGCCATGTCGGCGCCGTTGTACGCCCGGGCGGAGCCGGTCGGCGTGCTCAACGTCAGCACCTCGGCCGACGGTCGCCAGTACACCGAGCTCGATCTCCGGGCCCTGACCGTGTTCGCCGAGCACGCCGCGATCGCCATCAACAACGCCCGCCTGTACCAGCGAGAGCGAGAATCGTCCGAGCGCCTGGAGGAGATGGATGCCCAGCGTCGCGAGTTCCTGGCGGTGGTCACCCACGATCTCAAGGCCCCGCTGACGTCGATCCTCGGCTACGTCCGTCTGCTGCTCGAGCTGGGGGAAGCGGCGTCGGTCGAGCAGGCCCAGCAGTTCGCGGAGGTCATCGAGCGCCAGGGCCGGCGGATGCTGGACATGATCGAGCAGCTGGTGGTGGCCAGCAGCCTGGACGAGGGGGCGCCGGTCCTGTCGCGCGAGCCGATCGATCTGGGCACCGTGGTGGGGGAGCAGGTGAAGCTTCTGGGCGGCCTGTTGGGATCACGTCACATCGATGTGAAGATCCCCAGCGGGCTTCCCACCGTCTACGGCGACCGCGGGGCGATCGAGCAGATCGTGGCCAACCTGATGGACAACGCGGTGAAGTACTCGCCGGAGGGAACGCCGATCGAGGTTCGCGTCCAACCGACCGACGACGAGGTCCTCGTCAGCGTGTCCGATCAGGGGCCGGGCATCCCCGGCGAGCTCTTGCCGCATGTGTTCGAACGGTTCCGCCGGGGCGACGTGGCATCGACCGGCAGCGTCGGCCTGGGGCTCTTCATCGTCCGGAGCCTGACCCAGGGCCACGGCGGCAGGGTATGGGTGGAGAACGTGAACGGTGGAGGCACGAAGGTCACGTTCACGCTCCCGCTGCGGCGGGAGCGCAAGAGCGCCTAGGCGCCGACCACCTTTCCGTGGCGGACGCCTTTCGCAGGCACACGGACCAACCGGCCGCTCCGATCCTCGACGACGTACGTCTGGGCGGCGTCGTCGAACCACTTGAGGATCCCCACCACCTCGCTGAGGTATCCGTTCGGCAGCTCGTACTGAAAGGACACACGATGGCCGACGTGCTCCGTGGTGACGACGTTCTTCCCCTGCACGGCTGCCACCGTACTACGCTGGGGGGACCCTGCTGATGGCGCCGTCGGCCGGCTCCGGGAACTGGTCGGGGTGGATGGCCCAGGCCAGGATCTCCAGCCCCTCCACGATGCGCGGTCCCGGCCGGGAGAAGTAGGACGACGCATCGGTGGCGAACACGGTTCCCTCGCGGTACGCGGTCGTCTCCCGGAACTCCGGCACGCGGTAGATCCCCACCGCTTCCTGCTCCGCCTCGGCCAGGTAGTACCCGCACGGCATGAACACCACGACCTCCGGAGCGGCGTCCGCGATCTGGCGCCACGTCACGGTCCGGGACGGCTCCCCGGCCGCACCGAGGACGCTCTCCCCGGCCGCGATATCCACCATCTCCGGGATCCAGTGGCCTCCGGCGAACGGCGGATCCATCCACTCCAGAGGGAGCGTCCGGATGCGGGGGAGCCGGGCCGCCTTGGACCGAACCGCCTGGATCCGTTCGTGCAGGCCGCCCACCAACTCCTCTGCCCGGGCCTCGGTCCCCGTGGCTCGCCCGACCTCCAGGAACGTGTCGAGGATGTCCTCCAGGCCGTTCGGGTCCATGGACACCACGGTGGCCTTCGTCCCCAGCTCTTCCAGGGCCTCCTCCACCTGCCCCGAGGGCACCGCGCAGACCCGGCACAGGTCCTGCGTGAGGATCAGGTCGGGCTGGATCTCCCGGATGAGGTCCTTGTCCAGGACGTACAGCGGCTGATGATGCTCCATCCGCTCCTTGACGGCTGCATCGATCTCGCCGGCGGCCAGCGGCCGGTCGGTGGGCAGCGCGGTATCGGACACGACGGGCTTCGAGCGCGCTTCGGGAGGATGGTCACACTCGAACGTCACCCCCGAGAGGTCGTCACCCAGGCCCAGGGAATAGACGAGCTCGGTGGCCGAGGGGAGCAGGGAGACGATCTTCACCGGGGGAGGGAGCTCAGGCGGGCGGGATCCTCCAGCAGCATGCGCAGGTCGGACATGGCTCGGTCCGCGTCGGCGCCGTCGATGATCCGGTGGTCGAACGACAGCGACAGCGTGACCCCCGGGCTGGCCTCCACCTTGCCTTCCCGCAACACCGTTCGAGGCTCGACCCGCCCGAGGGCCAGGATGGCCGCCTCCGGATAATTGATGATCGGCGTTCCGAACGACGACCCGAACGTCCCCACGTTGGTCACGGTGATCGTGCTCCCGGTGAGCTGATCCGGTGTTGCGCGGCCCGCCCGGGCCGTCTCCACGACCTCCGCGATATCCTCGGCCACCTCGGCGATCCCTTTTGTGCCGACGTCGCGGACCACCGGCACCATGAGCCCCCGTTCGGTATCGGTGGCGATGCCCACGTGCACGCGGCGCTTGATGACCATCTCCCCGGCGTCGGTGTCGTAGGAGGAGTTGAGCTTCGGGTGCCGGGCGCACACGTCGGCCAGGGCCCGGACCACGACGGCGAGCGCGCTGACCTTGGTTCCAGCCGCGGCGGCGATCTCCCGCCGGAGCGCCTCCACGTGAGTGGCATCCGCGGTGTGGAACGTGGTGACGTGCGGGATCTCCGTCCAGGACCGAACCATCTTCTGGGCGATCAGCCGGCGAACCCCGCGTACCGGGACCCGTTCCTCGTCTCCGTCTTCGGCCGCCGGTTCCTGCGCGCCCTCGGATCGTCCCGCGGCCCGGAGCACGTCCTCGCGGGTCACCCGGCCGTCCGGGCCCGTG
>DASZKM010000145.1:0-7775 GCA_035947055.1 Actinomycetota bacterium | reverse complement strand
GCGGCGACGCCGTTCACCGCGGCGATCACCGGCTTCGGAGTCTCCACGATCACCGGGATCAGCCGGTGGTACGTGCGTTCGAGGTGCTCGCGGATGTCGGGCCGCCCGCCGGACCGGTACGCCTCCTCGAACTCGGTGAGGTCCTGGCCCGAGCAGAATCCTCGTCCCGCCCCCGTCAGCACGACCGCCCGGGCCTCCGGGTCGTCCCGGATCTGGGTGAACGCGTCGACCAGCTCGTCGCTCATCGTCCCCGTCAGCGCGTTGAGGCGGTCTGGACGGTTCAGCATGATGCGGGTCACCCCGCCGTCCCGGTCGATCGTGATCTGTTCCATCCTGTCCCCTCCCTCAGCCCAGCTGGCCTCGGCGGATGTATCGCTGCGTCAGCGTGCCATGTCCGACCCGGCCGTCCGGTCCGCTGACCTCCACGGCCGCCTCGCATTCCCGCTCGTCCACCCTCGTGGCCCGGGCCGAGACCGTCAGACGATCGCCGACCCGGGCCGGACGTTCGTGGACGATCGACACCGCGTAGCCGGTGGCGTCTTCGTTCGCTCCGAGGTGTGGCTCGACAAGGCGGCGGGCGACCTCCTCCACGTGCCGAACCATCCACGTCGTGGCGTACACGGGATGGATCCGTCTGCCTCCCAGGTCGACAAGCATCTCGTCCGTCACCGTGACGTCCATCTTCGCCTCGTCCCCGATCGCCGGCCGCTCGCGTCCCATCTCTCCCGCCCCTGACCCGGGCGGACGGATTGTGCCACGGCTCGTGATAATGCCCGCGTGACCACCGTCTCCGAACGGCTGGAGCGCGTCGTCGAGCAGGAAGCGCCCAGCTGGGGCGTGGAGCCGACCTCTACCGACGTCCGCCGGCTGCGGGAGATGGACTTCGCCGTCCTGTGGGGAGACCTGGCCGTGGGGGTCTTGGTGGTCGTGGCCGGAGCGTTGCTGGTTCCCGGCCTCGGTCTGCCGCTGGCCCTGCTGGCCATCGCCATCGGCTCGTTCCTGGGCAGCGTCCCGCTCGCGATGGTGGGCCGGGCCGGGGCCCGGGAAGGCGTGCCGGGGATGGTCCTGCTCCGGCCAGTCCTGGGAACGCGGGGCTCGTATCTCCCGACCGTCTTGAACGTGGCCCAGCTGGTGGGGTGGACCGCCTTCGAGCTGTGGGCCATGGCCCTGGTGGCCGGCGAGATCACCGGTCCGCTGTTCGGTGTGGAGTCCTTCTACATCTGGCTCGCGGTGGCCGCGGCGGTATGCGTGGCACTGTCGCTGGGCGGGCCCGTGCTCGTGGTCCGGCGGTGGATGGAACGATTCGGGGCGTGGGTCCTGGTCGCGGCGGCGGCGTGGATCACGTTTCGGGTGCTGACCACGGTGGACCTGGCCGAGGTGTGGTCGCGGCCCGCGACCGGAGGGTTCCCCACGTTCGGAGGGGCCATCGACATCGTCATCGCGCTGCCGGTGTCGTGGATCCCCCTGGTGGCCGACTACAACCGTTTCGCAAGGAGGGGTGTCTCCTCGGCCGCCGGCACCCTGGCCGGGTTCGCCGTGGGCAACGCGTGGTTCTTCGCGCTCGGCGCCCTGTTGGTGCTGGGAGGAGGCTCGACCCCGACGCCGTCGGGGGTGGCGGAGGGCATCGCCACGCTGGCCGGCGGCGCCCTGGTCCTGGTGGTCCTGTTGGTCGGGGAGACCGACGAGGCCTTCGCCGACATCTACTCCGCCGCGGTGTCCACGCAGAACCTAGCCCCACGGTTCCGCCAACGACTGGGGATCATCGCCACCACCGCGGTGGGCGTGGGGCTCGCCGCCTGGCTGTTCGGTCTCCCCGACGAAGGCGTGCTGACCTACGAGTTCTTCCTCCTGCTGCTGGGCTCGGTGTTCGTGCCCCTGTTCGCGGTGTTCGTGGCCGACTACTTCGTGCTCCGTCGAAGCCGCGGCTACGCGGGCGACGCGCTGTTCGATGACCGGGGCCCCTACCGCTACACCGGCGGGTTCAACCTCCCCGCGATCGCCGCGTGGATCCTCGGGTTCCTGTCCTATCACCTGCTCACCGAGGTCGGACCGGCGACGTGGGTGTCATGGGTGAAGGGGGTGTTCGATGCCTTCGGGTTGGAGCACCCGCTGTTCGGCGGGACGGTCCCGGCCAGCGTGGTGTCCTTCTTCGTTGCCTCGCTGGCCTACCTGACGCTTCCCGGTGCTCATCGCCGCGGCGGCGCCGCACGGAGCCGGTAGACTCCGCTCGTCCCGAGGAGGTCTCGTGCCGAGGTTCGACTTCAAGATCGCCGCGCCGACCGAGGTTCCCGCCGACCTGGTGGTGGTCCCGGTGTACGAAGGACCCACGGCCGCGCCCGGTGTCCGGGAGGTGGGCAAGGGCCTGGCCGCCGATGTGGTCGCGCTGCTGAAGTCGAACGGCATCCGGGGTTCGTTCGGCGACACGTTCATGATCCCCGCGCTCGGCCCATCACGATCCGCCGGCGTTCTCGTGGTGGGCCTGGGTCCCAAGGCCGAGGCCGACGCCGACCGCATCCGCCGAGCGGCGGGAAAGGTCGCCGGACGCGTGAGCCGGTACGAGCGGGTGGTGTCGACGCTCCCCCAGGCGGCCACGGGTCCGTGGCGGGACTCCGTCCAGGCGTTCATCGAAGGACTGGCGCTCGGGGCTTACCGGTTCGACCGGTACAAGGGCAAGGACGACGACTCGAATGGCCAGAAGCCGAAGTGGCGAGCGGTGACCGTTCTGGGCGCGTCCCGGTGGGATGCTCGCGCCGCCCGGGCCGCGATCCGCCGCGGCGAGGTCTTCGCCGAGGCATCGGCATGGGCCCGCGACCTGGTCAACATCCCGGCCATCGACGCGACCCCGGACTTCCTGGGCAAGGAAGCCCGGAAGATGGCCCGGGAGGTCGGGCTGACCTGCAAGGTGTGGTCGAAGGCGGAGCTGGAACGCGGTGGGTTCGGCGGCATCCTGGGCGTGGGTCGGGGGAGCGAGAACGACCCGCGGTTCATCGAGCTCCGGTATCAGGGCGCCGCTGCCGGCAGCAAGCCGGTCGCGCTGTCCGGCAAGGGCGTCACGTTCGACTCCGGCGGCCTGTCGATCAAGGATGCGAAGGGGATGGAGTGGATGAAGGCCGACATGGCCGGTGCCGCGTCGGTTATGGGAGCGATGCGGGCCATCGGCCAGCTCAAGCCGAAAGTGAACGTCGTGGCAGGCATCCCCAGCGCGGAGAACCTTCCCGGGGGCTCGGCCATTCGCCCGGGGGATGTGTTGCGCCACCGCGGCGGCCGGACGTCGGAGGTCCTGAACACGGATGCGGAGGGGCGGCTGATCCTGGCCGACGCGCTGGCCTACCTGGCCGAGCAGAAGCCCCGGGTGATCGTCGATGCCGCCACCCTGACCGGTGCGTGCATGGTTGCGCTGGGCGACGACATCTGGGGCGTGATGGGCAACGACGACGCGGTGATCCGTGACCTGATCGCCGCGGGGGAGGAGGCCGGCGAGCCTGGATGGGAGCTTCCCCTGTGGAAGCCGTACCGGAAGCAGATCGAGTCGCAGGTAGCCGACGTGAAGAACATCGGCAACCGGTACGGGGGTGCGATCACCGCCGCCCTGTTCCTGAAGGAGTTCGTCGGCGACGTGCCGTGGGCCCACATGGACATCGCCGGCACGGCGTTCTCGGAGAAGCCGGGCGACTACTGGCCTCGGGGAGCGACCGGCAATCCGGTGCGGACTCTCATCCGGTTCGTGGAGCGGCAGGCCGCCCGGAAGTAGCTACGGTCGGGTCCCAATCGCGATCAGCACGTCGTTCGTGTCGCCGATCGGGTCATCGAATCGCGAGCGGAACGTCTCCTCGACGCGGGCCTGGAAACGCGTCCACAGGGCTTCGCCCAGCATGTCCCGCAGGAACCGTCCGACGGCGCTGGTCTCCCGGCCGGCCAGGTAGTCGGCCAGCGACAACGTGGTCCGGTACTCGCGCCTGCTCACCTCGACGTTCCGCAGTCCCGCTTCGCGGAGCGCTTCTTGCAACCGATCGGGATCCGACAGCCGCTCATCCCACGGTGCCGCCTTTCGCGCGGCGTCGTCGAGGAGCTCCTTGGTGGCGAACGACTCAGCGACCTCGCGCCACGCGCGGGTGAATTCGTCGCTGTGGCCCGCCCACGTGGTCACGCCCAGGCGCCCGCCGTGCTTGAGCACCCGGACCATGTCGAACAGCGCGGTGTCGTACCGGGTGACGAAGAAGATGACGAAGCTCGCCACGACGGCGTCGAACACGCGGTCCGGGAACGGGAGGTCGATGGCTTGCGCTGCGGCGATCCGACGGACGCCTCGGGCCCGGGCCAGGCGGAGCATCTCCGCGGACGGGTCGATGCCCACCACCACGCCGCCGGGGCCGATCGCTTCGGCGGCGGCTGCCGCCGCGACGCCGGGCCCGGTCCCCACGTCCAGCACCCGTCCTCCCGGCGGCGGCGCCACGGCGGCCACCAGGTCCCGGGCCGGGGCCTCGTGGACCGGGGACCGGACCCGGTCGTAGGTCTCGGCCACGCTGTCGTACGAACGCCAGTCCGTGGGCCGCGTGGCGGCTGGGGTCTGCCCTCGGTTGCGCCGGAACATCGCACCGATGCTACCGAGGCCGGCACGGAATGACGTCCGGGAATTTGACGTTCTCGAAGCGCCGGGCATAGCGTGGAAGCCGGTCGAACGGCGAGAGGAGGAGCCATGGGACACCCCAACGAGGACTTTCTCCGCAGGGGCTACGACGCCTTCAACAAGGGGGACCTGGATACCGTCATGTCGCTCTTCTCCGATGACGTCGTTCTGCATATCGGCGGGAAGAGCCAGCTGGCCGGTGACTACAAGGGCAAGCAGGAATACATCGGTGCCCTGGGCAAGCTTGTGGAGCTCTCCGGCGGCACGTTTAAGGAAGAGGTCCACGACATCCTGGCCAACGACCGTCACGGCGTGGCCCTCAGCACGACGACCGCGGAGCGTGACGGGAAGCGGCTCAACCAGAAGTCGCTGGAGGTCCACCACATCGACAACGGGAAGATCACCGAGTCCTGGGCCTGGGTCGAGGACCAGGACGAAGACGCGGATTTCTGGGGCTAGATCCTCAGCCCTTCAGGGCGCCTGCGCCGCTCCAGGGCGCAGGCGTCTTGTCATTCCGGCTCGTCCGGATTAGGCGTCCCGAGGGCGGGGTAAGGCCCTGGTGGGAAAGGGGACTGAAAGGAGGAACCATCGTGGCCGGACCTGCCCAGCAGCTGGATCAGGAACGGAACGGGAACCTGCGGGTTCTCGACCGGGACGAGGACGACGACGCTTCCAAGGTTCGTTCCCCCGGGCACGACCTTCGCACCTGCGCCTCGTGTGGCGCGCGGACCGCGTTCATCCTGGACCCCGCGGGAACGTGGTTCCGCTGCTCTCACTGCGGCGAGTACGCCTAAAGCATCGCTGCCCCCTTCGGCCCGCCGTGGCCTGCGCTAGGCTCGGGCCTCCGGACCGACGCGAGGGGGAACGATGGCGGGCACCGAGGTAGACATCCGCGACCGGCTCGGGTGGGGAACGTCACCCGATCAGCACGAGAAGATCCGCCGGCTGTGGATCGACCACTCCAAGGCCGAGGATGCCCGTGACCTGGACGGGCTGATCGCCACCCTCGCTCCCGACTGCGTGTACGAGCTGATGTGGACGGGAGAGCGTTGGGAAGGTCACGACGGCGCCCGGCGCTTCTACATGGAGCTGTTGGGCGCGTTCCCCGACATCGACTTCGACCTCCAGGACATCGTGATCGGGCCACAGGGTGTGTTCGAGGTGGCCAACGTGACCGGCACGCATCAGGGCCGGTGGGCGGGGATGGAACCGGATGGCCAGACCAAGCGCTGGCAGGTAGTCATCCACTTCCCCTGGAATCCCGGCGCCGAGAAGTTCGCCGGCGAAAAGGTGTACGTCGGCCCCATCGACTCCGCCTAGCGGCTCCGGGTCTGGGGGCGGGAGACGGATGGACAAGCCCCGGCACGGCGGCCACCTGGTCGCCACCGTCCTCAAGAACGAAGGGGTCCCCAACCTCTTCACGCTCTCGGGCGGCCACATCGCCCCGATCTACGACGGGTGCCGGGACGAGGGCGTCCGCATCGTCGACTTCCGTCACGAGCAGGCCGCGGCTCACGCGGCGGACGGCTGGGCCCGGGTCACAGGCCGACCGGGCGTGGCGGCCGTGACCGCCGGGCCGGGCGTCACCGACGCGGTGACCGGGATCACCAACGCCATGTACGCCAACTCGCCGATGCTGGTGCTGGGGGGGAAGAGCCCGCTTGGCGAGCTGGAGATGGGCTCCCTGCAGGAGATGGACCACGTCACACTGGTTCGCTCCGTCACCAAGTGGGCCAGGACGTGCTGGGAGACGCGACGGATCGCCGATTACGTGGCCGAGGCGTTCCGACACGCAACTTCGGGACGCATGGGGCCGGTGTTCCTCGACATCCCGCTGGACGTCCAGTTCAACGTGTGGCCGCCGGGCCTCGAGGTTCCCGAGCAGTACCGGACCGAGTCACGTCCGCTAGGCGATCCGGCGCTGGTGGAGCGGGCCGCGCGGCTGCTGCGCGAAGCGGAGCATCCCATCGTGTTCGCTGGGGCCGGGGTCCGGTGGTCGGGGGCGGACGAGGGTCTGGCCGCATTGGCCGACGCGTTGAAGGTCCCGGTATTTCTCAACTCCCTGGGCCGGGGGTGCTTGCCGCCCGAGCACCCCTCCTTCTTCTCCGCGGCCCGGAAGTTCGCCCTGGGGAAATGCGACCTGGTGCTGGCGCTGGGGGTGGACTGGGACTTCCGGCTGGGCTTCGGCCGCCGCAACCTGCCGGAAAGCGTCCGCGTGATCCAGGTGGACGTGGACGGCACGCACATCGGCCGGAACCGTCCCGTGGACGTGGGGATCGTCGGGGATCCCGGGAAGGTCATCGAGCAGCTGCTGGCGGCGGGGGCGGGAAGCACGGAGGAGCCCTCCTGGACCGGCGAGGTTCGCGACGAGGAACACCGCCTGGTGGAGGAAGCGCGGGCGGGCATGGAGTCGGACGCGGTGCCGATCCATCCCCAGCGGTTCGCTCGCGAGGTCCGCGACTTCCTGGATCACGACGCCATCGTGGTGGGCGACGGCGGCGACATCGTGGGCATCGCGTCGTCGATCATCCCGGCGCGTCAGCCGGGACACTGGCTGGACCCCGGCCCGTTCGGCTGTCTGGGCGTGGGCCCGTCGTTCGCCATCGCCGCGAAGCTGGCCAAGCCCGACAAGCAGGTGCTGATCGTGTACGGCGACGGCTCCTTCGGGCTCAACGCCATGGAGTACGACAGCGCGATCCGCCAGGACATCCCGTTCGTGGGGATCATCGGCAACGACGGCGCGTGGGGGCAGATCAAGGTGGCCCAGGAGGCGCTGTACGGGGAGGGGAACGCGCCGGCCGCGGATCTGTCCCAGGAGACGGGCTACGACCGGATGGTGGCCGGCCTCGGCGGCTACGGGGAGAGGGTAACCGAGCCGGGGGAGATCCGCCCCGCCCTCCAACGCGCGTTCGATGCCGGCGTCGCGGCGTGCATCAACGTGATCCTGGACGGCTCGTTGATGAAGCGAGCCTCGTACCTGGGCTAGCGCTCCACCCGCCAGCGTCCCCTGCCGGTTGCCCCCTCCACGCTGGCGACCACCGACCGGACCCGGCCCCCGTCTTCCGGGTTGGCCCCGTACAGGATCTCGTCACCCGGCTGGCCGTCCTGGTCACCTGCGGGCACGAACGTGGCCTCGGGGGTCGCAACG
>DASZKM010000144.1:0-9931 GCA_035947055.1 Actinomycetota bacterium | reverse complement strand
GACCCGCACTTCGCATACTGCCCCAAGTGCGGCCGGGCCACCGCGCCGGCCCGCCTCCTGGCGGAGCTGGTGGCCAAGGGCATGGAAGAGCGGGAAGCGCGGGCACTCATGGTCAAGGCTGGGTTCGAACCGTTCGGCTAGAGGCGGGTCAGCCCCAGCTGGCCAGAGCGTTCCAGTCCTCGACGTCGGACGTGTAGTAGTCGTACAGGCTCACGCCCGACGCTCCGTTCTCCTTGGCGGCGGCCACGAACGCCCGGACCTCTTCGTCGTTGAGATCGTTGGCGATCCCGGCGATGGGGTGGACGGGCGTGCCCGGGTTGCCGGTGCCGTTGCGGATCTCCTGGATGTTGGTGGCGGTGTGCATGCGGGCGCCCTCGCCGTTGAAGGCCCGCTTGCCGAAGTAGATCATCGGGACGAACACGTCGTAGTACCGATCCAGCCCCGCATACGGGAACTCACCGCCCCACTCGTAGAACCACGGTGGGGTGATCGCTCCCAGCACGTACCGCCGTCCCGCTCCGATCCGGATCCGCTTGGACAGCGCCAGCATCCTCGCGTTGCGGGTCTCGACCGGCGTGACGTTCCGGGACTCGATGTCCAGGGCGAACGAGTCGAACCGCTGCCCCGAGGCACTTCGGAACCTGATGGCCGCCATGGACCGACGGAAGTCCTTGCGCTGGTTCTCGAAGGATGGGAGATACCAGGCCACGATCCGCATCCCCTGAGCGTGCGCGGCCTCGATCCACCGTGACAGCCGGTCGGGACGGTTGAGATCGGGTTTGCATCGGTAGTTGCAGGTCTGGAGGAACAACGTCCGAGCGCCGGATTGCGCGATCGCGGCGATGGCCGCCTCGGGGTTCTCCCACCCCTTGCCGTCGTAGATGTCGACCCAGGCCGCGACTCCCCGGTATGCGGCCAGGCGGGGCCGGGCCGCGGGGGTCGGCGCGGCGAAGACGCCCACCATGAGCGCGGCGGCCAGTGCCGCGGCGGTCAGGCGGCGCCCGTGGAAGCGTGTCCTGCGTCCGGTCATAGGCGGAACAGCCTACCGGCTCGCCGGGGGCTCCAGCAGGGAGTCGGCCGGAGATTTGTCGGGTCGGAGACCCTTAAATGAGGGAGCGCGCAGCTTCCCTCCCTCGGTGATCTCCAGGTACTCGACCTCGCAGACCAGCTCGGGCCGGACCCACCGGGCTCCCTTCAGGGCCTTCAGGCCTGGGTCCGCCACCGCCGGCTTGGGCTGCTCCAGGCCTTCCAGCCGGCCCAGGAGGTCGTCCAGGACCGCCTCGGTGAACCCCGTGCCCACCTGCCCGATCCACCGCAACTCGCCGTCCGCGTAGGCTCCCACCAGCAGGGCGCCGAACGTCGCGGAGCGCGATCCCGTCCCTCGCGTCCACCCCAGGACCACGCATTCCTGCGTGTTGACGGCCTTGATCTTCCGCCAGTCCTTGGACCGCTGGCCCGGGCGGTACACGCTGCCCGAGCGCTTGGCCAGAATCCCCTCAAAGCCCAGCTTCTTGGCGGATTCGAAGAAGGCGGTGCCCTTCTCCTCAACCGTCACCGACAGCCGGATGTGGTCGGTCTCGGTGGTCACCTGCTCCAGGAGTTCGCGCCGTTCCTCCACCGGTAGGGAGATGAGCTCCCGCCCATCCAGCCACAGGATGTCGAACGCGAACAGCGTGACGGGGATCTTGCGACGGGCCCGTTCGATCTCCTTGGGCGAGGCCAGGTTCATACGCTGCTGCAGCCGGTGGAACGAGGGCCTGCCGTTCTCGTCGGTGGCCACGATCTCGCCGTCGATCACGGCCTGCAGCGCGTTGACGAACCGGGCCAGGTTGGCCAGCTCGGGGTAGATCTCGGTGTGGTCCCGTCCCGTCCGCGATACTAGCCGCGTTCCATCCGTGAACACGTAGGCGAGCGTGCGGATGCCGTCGAGCTTGGGCTCGAAGCGCCAGTCGGGATCGTCGAAGGCCTCGTGTGCGGTCTCGGCAAGCATCGGCGCGTACGTGGGCGGTGGAGGCGGCTGCTCGCCCGCGGACCGTTTGGACAGGAAGATCAGCCAGTCGGTCTTCGTCTTGACCAGGTGGTACTCGCCGCGATGTCGCGAGCCCTCCAGGCGGAACGCGATCTTGTCGTCGGCCCACTCGGTGGCCTCGTACTTCCCGCGATCGAAGATCTTCACCTCGCCGGCTCCGTACTCGCCTTCGGGGATCCACCCCTCGAACCCGCCGTATTCCAGCGGGTGGTCCTCCGTGCGCACCGCCAGCCGGCGCTCGCCGGGGACGAGCGGGAGGCCCTTCGGAACGGCCCACGACGGCAGGACCCCGTCGCGCTCGAGCCGGAGGTCGTAGTGAAGGCGAGTGGCGTCGTGCTTCTGGATCACGAACAGCTCGCCGCGGCCGGGCCGGACCTCGGGCGGCGGCTCGGGAGTCTTCTGGAAGTCACGCTTCCGGCGGTATTCCTTCAGCGCCTCCTCCCCGTCGGGCGTTGCGTCGGGGCGTTTGGTCCGCGTGCGCCGGCCGGGCGCTCGACCGCTCGTCTTCGCGCGCTTCGGCTTCGCCGGCGCGACCGGGCGCCGCGGGGGACCGGGCGTCACCGACACCCCGACCCGCTCGAACGCCTCCGTGGGGTCGACGGGGTCGTTCAGCATTCCTTCGAACAGATCGCCGACCTGCGCGAACCGCTCGTGGGCGTTGGCGATCGTGAAGTCGGTGGGCCGGACGTCGCCCTCCTCGACCTCCTCCCACGTGAGCGGGGTGGACACGGTCGCCCCCCGTTCGGGCCGCACCGTGTACGCCGCGGCGATGTTGGCGCCCCGGCGGTTCATGTTGTGGTCGATGAGGATGCCTCGTCGATCCTTCACCTTGAACTCCGCCGTGACGCGTTCGGGGTCCACTCCGCGGATGGCCTGGCCCACGGTCCGCACGAAGGCGCGAACCTCCTCGTAGGTGGGACGGGGATCGAGGCCCACGTACACCTGCATCCCGGTCGCCCCCGAGGTCTTCGGGTACGAAGGCAGGCCCAGATGGTCCAGCGCGGTCCGGACGTGACGCGCTACGGCCAGGACGTCATCGAACGTGGCGGGGGGGAACGGGTCGAGGTCGAAGAACAGGTAGTCGGGGTGGTCGATGGAGTCGCACCGCGAATGCAGCGGATGGAACTCGATGGCCCCCAGGTTGGCCACGAACAGCAGGCCGGCTAGGTCGTTGGCCATCAGGAAGTCGTTGTAGCCCATGCCGGCCTCGTCCTCGTCGCTCTCCACCCGGCATCGAGGCATCCACTCCGGCGTGTGGGTGGGCGCGTTCTTCTCGTAGAAATGGGGGCCGGAGATGCCGTCCGGCATGCGCTTCATGGTCAGGGGCCGGTCGCGGAGGCAGGGCATGATCAGGTCCGCGGCGTTGTAGTAGTAGGCCAGGAGGTCGCCCTTCGTGTATCCCTCCTCAGGCCAGAACACCTTGTCCAGGTTGGACAGTCGGAGCTTCTGGCCCTCGGCCTCCATCCACCAGTGCTCGCCGTCCCGCACGGCCGGAAGCGGCGCGGGGGTCTCCACCCGGAACACCGGGCCGCGGCGGCGCTTGGTGGGCACGGTCACAGGGTATCGACTGGAGGGCGCCCGGCAGGAGCGTCACTGAGCAGGGCAAACGGCTTCCGGACGATACAATCGGAGTCCCGACAGCGGAGGTTCCCTCATGAAGACGATGTGGCGCGGCGCCATCTCCTTCGGCCTGGTGTCGATCCCGGTACGGGTGTACACGGCCACCGAGGAGAAGACCCTCAGGTTCAACCAGCTCCACGAGAAGGACCACGGACGGATCCGCTACAAGCGCGTGTGCGGCAAGGACGACCAGGAGGTGCCGTACGAGGAGATCGTCCGAGGGTACGAGTACGAAAAGGACCACTACGTGATCCTCACCGACGAGGACATGGAATCGGTCCCCGTGGAGTCCACCCGGACCATCGACATCCAGCAGTTCGTCGACGTCTCCGAGATCGACCCCATCTACTACAAGAAGACCTACTACCTGGGGCCAGAGGAAGCGGGAGTGAAGGCCTACCAGCTCCTCCGCCAATCGCTGGAGGAAGGGAACCGGGTGGGCATCGCCAAGGTCGCGTTCCGCGACAAGGAGCACCTCGCCGCGGTCCGGCTGATGGACAACGTGCTGGTGCTGGACACGATGTTCTGGCCCGATGAGATCCGGAAGGCCGACTTCCCCGAGCTCGACAAGGACGTGAAGGTCTCGGACAAGGAGCTGTCGATGGCCCAGAGCCTCATCGAGAACCTCACCGAGCCCTTCAAGCCCGACGCTTACCGGGACGAGTACCGCGAGGCCCTGCTCGAGGTCGTCGAGAAGAAGGTGGCCGGCGAGGAGATCGAGTACATCGAGGCGCCGGAGCCGGCAAAGGTGGTGGACCTCATGGAGGCGCTGAAGCAGAGCGTCGAGGACACCAAGAAGGCCGCCGCTCCCAAACGGAAGACGCCGGCCAAGAAGACGGGCGCGAAGCGCAAGAAGGCCGCCTCCTAGGACGCACGGTGCGGGACGCGCTCGACGGCCGTCCGGGGCTCAGCCCCTTCCCGCCGATCGCCGACTACGCGTTCCTGTCCGACTGTGAGATCAACGCCCTGGTCGCCCCGAGCGGCGACGTCGAGTGGATGTGCCTGCCGCGACCGGATGGCCCCAGCGTCTTCGGGGCCGTCCTCGACCGCGGGGCCGGCTCGTTCCGGCTGGGGCCCGCGGGGCTGAACGTTCCGGCGGGACGGCGTTACCTGCCGGGCACCATGGTCATGGAGACCACGTGGATGACCCACGCGGGCTGGATGATCGTCCGGGACGCGCTGACCATCGGCCCCTGGTACGACATCGGACGGCGGTCGGAGCGCTACCGCCGGGCGCCCACGGACTTCGAGGCCGAGCACTGCCTGCTCCGGACGATCCGGTGCACCAGCGGGCACGTGGAGGTCCTCCTCGATTGCCAGCCGGCGTTCGACTACGGCCGGGAAGAGGCGCAGTGGGAGTACGCGGGCGAGGGATACGGTGAGGCCGTAGCTCGCGGATCCGCCGACGCGCCCCCGCTCAGGCTGACCACCGACCTCCGTCTGGGGTTCGAGGGGAGCGCGGCCCGGGCCCGCCAGACCCTTCGTGAAGGGGACTCGGCGTTCGTGGCCCTGACGTGGACCGACCATCCCCCTCCCACGACGTTCGACGAGGCCGCCGAACGCATGTGGCGGACCGGCGAGTTCTGGCGGGAGTGGATCGGGCACGGCGAGTTCCCCGATCACCCGTGGCGGTGGTACCTGCAGCGAAGCGCGCTGACCCTGAAGGGCCTGACCTACGCGCCGACCGGAGCGCTGCTCGCGGCGGCCACCACCTCGTTGCCCGAGACCCCCGGCGGCGAACGGAACTGGGACTACCGGTACAGCTGGATCCGCGACGCGACGTTCGCGCTGTGGGGCCTGTACACGCTGGGGTTCAACGCGGAGGCGGATGACTTCATCGCCTTCGTCGGCGACACCTGCCACAAGTCGCCGAGCCTGCAGGTCCTGTATGGCGTGGGCGGAGAGCGCGAGCTGGAGGAGCGGACCCTCGACCATCTCACCGGGTACGAGGGAGCCCGGCCCGTTCGGGTGGGCAACGCCGCGTACCAGCAGCGCCAGCACGACGTGTGGGGAGCCATCCTCGACTCCGTCTACCTCCACACCAAGACCCGCAGCGAGCTGCCGGAGCGGGTGTGGCCTCTGCTGACCCGGGCCGTCGAGGAGGCCATCGAGAACTGGCGGAACCCCGACCGGGGCATCTGGGAGGTGCGCGGGGAGCCGCAGCACTTCGTGTCCTCGAAGCTGATGTGCTGGGTGGCCGTCGACCGAGGAGCCCGTCTGGCGCACCTCCACGACGACCCGGAGCTGGCTCGCCGGTGGGAGAAGGAGGCCGAGGAGATCAAGGCCGACATCATCGAGAACGGCCTCGACGAGCGCGGCGTGTTCGTCCAGCGCTACGGGAGCCCCGCGCTGGACGCGTCGGCCCTGCTCCTGCCGCTGTTCCGCTTCCTGCCCTGGAACGATCCGCGGATCCGGGCCACGGTCCTGGCCGTTGCCGACGAGCTCACCGAGGACGGCCTCGTCCTGCGGTACCGCGTGGAGGAGACCGACGACGGACTGTCGGGGGAAGAGTCCACGTTCGTCATCTGCTCGTTCTGGCTGGTGTCGGCGCTCATCGAGATTGGTGAAGTGGAGCGGGCCCGCAACCTGTGCGAGCGGATCCTGTCCTTCGCCAGCTCCCTGAACCTGTTCGCCGAGGAGATCGACCCCGCCACCGGCCGGCACATGGGCAACTTCCCCCAGGCCTTCACCCATCTGGCCCTGATCAACGCCGTGATGCACGTCATCCGGGCCGACGAGCGCGAAGACCCCCGGCAGTTCGCGCCGGCCAAGTCGTCGCCGTCCTGACGGTCGGCTTTTTACCGCCGTGTAACAGCGGCGAAATCCGGACGAAACCTCCAGGGCCTACAACGGTGCCGACCGTGCGACGAGGAGGGACCCGTGCCTGAGATCAACAGTGGCGATACCGCCTGGCTGCTGGCGTCGGCGGCCCTGGTGATGTTCATGACCCCCGGACTGGCCCTGTTCTACGGCGGCCTGGTCCGGGCCAAGAACGTGCTGGGAACCATCATGCAGTCGTTCTTCGCCCTGGCCCTGGTCACCGTGTTGTGGGTGCTGGTCGGCTACTCGCTGTCGTTCGGGGACAGCATCGGGGGACTGATCGGCGGCCTGGACTTCTGGGGGTTCGGAGGCGTGGGGCAGACGCCGAACGCGGACTACGCGGGGACGGTCCCGCATGTGGCCTTCGCCGTGTACCAGATGATGTTCGCCATCATCACGCCGGCGCTCATCACCGGGGCCATCGCCGAGCGGATGAAGTTCTCGGCCTACGTCCTGTTCCTGGGACTTTGGTCCCTGCTTGTGTACTCGCCCGTGGCCCACTGGGTGTTCGGCTACGGGTGGCTGGGCACGTGGAACGGGATCGGGGCCCTGGACTTCGCCGGCGGGACGGTCGTCCACATCAACGCGGGAGCGGCGGCCCTGGCGGCCATCGTGTACATGGGGAAGAGACGGGGGTTCGGCAAGGATGCATTCGTTCCCCACAACGTCCCGATGGTGATCACCGGGGCGGCCATCCTGTGGTTCGGATGGTTCGGGTTCAATGCCGGGTCGGCGCTGGCCGCCAACGGGCTGGCCGCGTCGGCGTTCGCCGCCACGCACATCGCTACCGCCGCGGCGGTGATCGGGTGGCTGATCCCCGAGGCGATCCGGCACGGCCGTCCGACCACGGTGGGTGGCGCGACCGGCGCGGTGGCCGGGCTGGTGGCCATCACCCCCGCGGCGGGATTCGTGGAGCCGTGGGCGGCCATCATCATCGGGCTGGCGGCCGGCGCGGTGTGCTTCTTGGCCGTCGACCTCAAGGCCCGGATCAAGTACGACGACTCGCTCGACGTGGTGGGCGTGCACATGGTCGGCGGCATCGTCGGGGCATTGCTCACGGGGGTCCTGGCCAGTACGGCGGTCAACGCCTTCCAGGGCGGGCTCGGTCAGCTCGGCAAGCAGGTCATCGCCGTGGGCGCGACCCTGGCGTTCTCCTTCCTGGCCACGCTGGCCATCCTCAAGCTCGTCGACCTGCTGGTCGGTCTTCGGGTGACGGAGGATGAGGAGATCACCGGGCTGGACCTGACCCAGCACTCCGAGGTTGGGTACTCGTTCGCCGAACGGGGCGGCTCGCCCCCCCGCCCGGTCACGATCCCGGATACTCCGGCGGGAGCAACGGAGTTCCTGAAGGGGGAGACGCGATGAAGCTGGTCGTTGGGATCATCAAGCCGTTCAAGCTGGACGAGGTGAAGGAAGCGCTGCGGGCGGTGGGCGTGAACGGCATGACCGCCACCGAGGTCCAGGGGTTCGGCCGGCAGCGCGGCCATACCGAGGTGTACCGGGGCGCTGAGTACCAGGTGGACTTCGTCCCGAAGGTGAAGATCGAGGTTCTGGCCGACGAGGATCAGGTGCAGGGCGTGGTGGATGCGGTGCTGAAGTCGGCCCGTACCGGGAAGATCGGGGACGGCAAGATCTTTGTGCTCCCTGCGGACCACGTGTATCGCATCCGCACCGGGGAGACGGGCCCCGACGCCATCTGACGCTCTGGCCAGCCCGGACGTCCCCCGGGACGAGGCCGGCCGCCTCGTCCAGGCGCTGCGGGCGCTGGAACGCGCCTACTCACCGGCGCATCACGGCCGGTGGTCGGCCCGCCGGCGTTCGGGGCTCGTCGACGACGCGGTGCGCGCTCTGGCTGAAGGCCTCGACGGGCGTGTCGCGGTCCTGGCCCTGGGCGGGTACGGCCGGCGCCTGCTGACACCGGGCTCCGACATCGACCTCATGGTCCTGCACAAGGAGCGCCGCCCGGACCGGGTTCGGGAGATGGCCGAGCGGCTCTTCTATCCGTTCTGGGACGCGGGGTTCACGCTGGGGCATGCGGTCCGAACGGTCAAGGAATGTCTGACCGGGGCCCGGGACCGCATCGACACGGCGTGCTCCTTGCTCGATGCCCGGCTCGTGTGCGGCGACGAACAGCTGGAAGGCGACCTGGCCGAAGGGTTACGCCGCGCCCTGCGGAGAGATCGCGCCGCATTCCTCCGAGAGCTCCAGGCCGATGCCGCGCGCCGTCATCAGCAGCACCCCGCCTGCTCGGCGGCGATCGAGCCCGATCTCAAGGAAGGATCGGGCGGGCTGCGCGACATCCACGCCGTGGGCTGGGCGGCGGCCGTGGTCCTCGAGGATGGCGGCGATCCCGTGGAGGCGGGCCTGCTCCGGGCCCGCGAAGCGGAGATGCTCGACCGGGCGGAAGAATTCCTCGTCCGGCTGCGAAGCGCGCTCCATCTGGAGGCCGGGCGCCGGACCGAGCGCCCGTTCCTGGAGCATCAGCCCGCGCTGGCCGAGCAGTTCGGGTTCCAGGGAAGCCCGGGGCTGGACGCCACCGACGCCTTGATGCGGGCATTGTTCGAGCACGCCCGGGAGGTCGAACACGTCACCGAGCTGTTCGCCTGGCGGGCGGACCGGCTGGTCAGCCGCGAACCGGCCCGCCACGTCGACGTCACGGTCGCGGCTGTCCCCGAAGAGATCGTCGGCGCGTTCGCCGCGGGGGCGGCGGCCGACGTCCCGCTCTCTCCTGCGGCGATGGACGCGTTGGAGTCGTCCGAGCTGGGACCGTCACCGGAGCCGTGGACCGACGCCACGCTGCGCGGATTCGTGGAGATCCTTCGCGCGGGCCGCGCGGGCGCCAGGGCCCTGGAAGCCATGGATCGGTCCGGGGTCCTGGGCTGGCTGCTTCCCGAATGGGAGGCGGTTCGGTGCCGCCCTCAGCGCGACCCGTACCACCGGTTCACCGTCGACGTGCACCTGGCTCGGACGGCGGCCGAGGCCGCGCACATCCTGGCCGGTCCGGAGGAGGAGCCCGCGCTGGCGGCGGCGGCGGAGACCGTGGTCGATCGTGACGCGCTGTTGCTCGGAGCGTTCCTGCACGACGTGGGCAAGACCGGGTTCGGCGAGCACGTTCGGCACGGCGTGCGCATCGCCGGGACGGTGCTGAAGCGCATGAACGTGTTACCCGACACGCGCGACCGTGTGCTGTTCCTGGTCGAGCGTCACCTGTTGCTGAGCGACACCGCCACCCGCCGCGATCTCTCCGACGAGAACCTGGTGCTGGACGTGGCTGCCGCGGTCGGGGACCCGGAGCGGCTGGCCATGCTCTACGTGCTGTCGGTTGCCGATGCCCGGGCCACCGGCCCACACGCTCGCACGCCGTGGCGCATGGCGCTCGTTCGCGAGCTGGTGGGCAAGGTCGAGCACGTCCTGGAATCGGGCGAGATGGGAACGGGTCGGGCGGCCATGCTGGCCGACCGA
>DASZKM010000143.1:0-5972 GCA_035947055.1 Actinomycetota bacterium | reverse complement strand
CCCGGCCCAGATCTCGGGAACGTCCTCGACCTGGATCCAGTGCAGCTGGAAGTTCTGCCGGTCGGTGACGTCGCACACGTCGCGGCCGTACCGCTGGCTGATGCGGCCCACCGCCTCCACCTGCTCCGCGGTGAGGAGCCCGCCCGGGACCCGGATCCGCATCATGAAGAACCCGTCCTCCTCCGGGCGCTGCGTGTACAGGCCGTACCACCGGTACCGGACCCGGAGGTCCTGCTGCGAGATGGAGCCGAATCCTTCCCGGGCGTGGGTGGCCACGATGCGGTCGTGCACGTCCAGGCCGTCCTGATCGCGCTTGGTCCGCTCGGCCGGGTTCTGGGGCTCGAAGTACCCCTTGGCCCACTGGGCCTCAGAACGCCCGGCCGCGGCTTGCTTCGCGGGCGACCCCATCAGGAAGCCTCCCGCCGGCCGGAGCCGTCACCGGACGCCGAGGCGTGCTCTCTTAGCCCGGACCCCTCGCAATCCGGGCAGATGACCATGGCGCAACGCTCGTCTCCCATACCGCCTTCGCCGCTGCACGTTTCGCACACGGCGGAGCCGGCGGGCTCCCCGCTCGAGGGCATGAACGCTTACCGCTCGACGGGTGCGCCGACCAGCGAGCCGTACTCGGTCCACGAGCCGTCGTAGTTCTTCACGGCGCCGTGACCCAGCAGCTCACTGAGCACGAACCAGGTGTGCGAGGACCGCTCTCCGATCCGGCAGTACGCGATGGTCTTTCCCGACCCGGCCACGCCCTCGTACAGGGCCCGAAGCTCGTCGGCGGACTTGAACGAGCCATCCTCGTTCGCCGCCTTCGACCAGGTGATGTTCACCGCGCCGGGGATATGCCCGGGGACCTGAGCCTGCTCCTGCGGCAGGTGGTCGGGAGCCAGCTTCTCCCCCCGGTACTCCTCCGGCGAGCGAACATCGACGAACGTGGCGTTGCCCAGGCTGGACAGCACCTCGTCCCGGAAGGCGCGGAGCTCCTTGCGCACCGGCGCCTCGATCTCCAGGTCTGTCTCCGGGTACGACGGCACGTCCTGCGTGAGTTCCCTGGATTCGAGCTCCCACTTCTGACGGCCCCCGTTGAGGAGCTTGACGTTGTCGAACCCCAGGTACTTGAACAGCCAGTAGGCGTAGGAGGCGAACCAGTTGTTGTTCCCTCCGTACAGCACCACGGTGGTGTCCGGTCCAACTCCCGACCGCCGCAGCAGCGTGGTGAGCCCCACCTGGTCGACGAAGTCTCGCTTCAGCGGGTCGTGCAGATCCTTGTTCCAGTCGAACGACACCGCGCCGGGGATGTGTCCCTTCTCGTAGACCGTGGCGTCCTCGTCCACCTCGATGATCCGGGTATCCGGGTGATCGGTGCGCTTGGCCAGCCAGTCGGTCTCCACCAGCACGTTCGGATTCGCGTAATCAGCCATCGCAAGCTCCTTCCTCGTCGAGGGGTGTCCTGAGGAACCGGCGACCGGAGAAGTGCTTACGGCCGCCGGGTGGGACAGGAGCAGGTACAGCTGAAGGGGGCGGGGAGGGTCCCGCCGGTGGATCCGAAGCGGAGCGTGGTGATCACGATTCCGATGCCATCAGTAGGATTCGCGTTTGTACCGCGGAGACGCGGAGGCTGTCAAGACCGAGGCGTCAGAACATCCCCAGCGCTGCCTTGGCCTCCTCGGACATCTTCTCCGGAGTCCACGGCGGCGTCATGACCATCTCCGCGTTCACCTCGTCGATGCCCTCCAGGGGCTCGATGATCTCGCGGATCTGCTGCTCGATCAGTGGGCCGATGGGGCATCCCATCGTGGTCAGCGTGTACGTGACGTGAACCGTGTTGTCCTCGATGGCCACGTCGTAGACCAGACCGAGGTCGACGATGTTGATCCCCAGCTCGGGGTCGTTCACCTTCTTGAGGGCGTCCATGACCTGTTCCCGCAGGTCAGCGGGGCCGGGGGTCTGGCTGACGGTTTCCTGAGCGTTTTCAGTCATTGTCTTCTCTTCACAGGATATCCTATGTCTTGCCCCATTCAGCTCCGGGGCCAATGCCGATGCGCGTACTGATCGTTGACGACCATCCGGTCACCCGAGACGGGCTCCGCACTGCGCTGGGCATGGCCGACGACATCGAGGTGGCCGGAGAGGCCTCCTCGGGCGAGGAAGCCGTCAAGGTCGCCGACGAGGTCAGGCCCGACGTCGTGTTCATGGATGTCCGGATGCCGGGGATGAACGGGATCCAGGCCACCCGGATGATCAGGGAGCGCCACCCAGACACCAAGGTCGTTCTGTTCACGATCGATGAGTCGCGGGCCAGCGTGGCGGAGGCCATCCAGGCCGGCGTGTCCGGATACCTGCTGAAGGACGCCAGCGTGGGCGAGCTGATCAACGCGGCTCGCCAGGCCATGCAGGGCAAGGCCGTGATCCACCCCAGCCTGACCCAGGCGTTCATCGAGGAGGTCCAGCTCGTCGACCGACCCCCCGAAGCACCGTTGTCGCCGAGGGAGATCGAGATCTTGCAGAAGATCGCCTACGGGTCCACGACCAAGGAGGTCGCCGACCAGCTGGGGATCTCCTTCCACACCGTGAAGACCCATCTCGAGCGGATCTTCGAGAAGCTGGGGGCCAACGACCGGGCCCAGGCCGTGGCCATCGCCATCCGCCAGGGCCTCGTCGACTAGGACCGCTTCACCTTCTCGTCTCCCAGCGTGTACAGCACGGCCGGTCTTCCCGTGGCCGGGTTGACCTGGATCTCGGCGTCGACGCCGTAGACCAGCCGAAGCAACGCTGAGGTGAGGAGCTCGTCCGGGGGTCCGTTCGCCACGACGGTCCCGTCCCGCAGCGCGATCAGGCGGTCGCAGGTGGCGGAGGCCAGGTTGAGGTCGTGGAACACGGCGAGCACTGCGCGGCCTGCGCCGGCCAGCCGACGAACCGTCTCCATGATGTCCAGAACGTGCTTGGGATCGAGATGCGTCGTGGGCTCGTCGAGGACCAGGACCGGTGCGTCCTGGGCCAGGGCCTGGGCCAGGATGACCCGGCGTTTCTCCCCTCCCGACAGCTCACCCAGCGGTCGATCCGCGAGCTCCGCGACGCCGGCGGATTCCATGGCCTCGCGTACCCGCCGGAAGTCGTGGAGCGTCCCGCCGGCGAACGGCGAGAGGTATGGCGAGCGGCCGATGAGAACGACCTCCTGCGCGGTGAATTCCAGCGCCGGGGACATCTCCTGGGGGACCACGGCTACCAGACGCGCGACCTCCCGCGCCCGCAGGGCGTATGGATCGCGGCCGGCCACCGTTACCTGGCCGGCGGAAGGCCTGAGCGCCCGGGAAGCCACACGGACCGCGGTGGTCTTCCCCGAGCCGTTGGGTCCGATGAGCCCGACCACCTCTCCGGCTCCCACCGTGAAGCTCGCATCCTCGAGCGCAACGCGGGCGCCATACCCGGCCGTCACCCTTTCGAACGTCAGCAGGTCAGGCTCGTTCACCGGCTGCCTTTCGTTCGTGGCGCAGGAGGTACAGGAAGAAGGGGCCGCCGAGGAGGGCAGTCACCGCACCTACGGGGATCTCTTCCGGCGGCACGAGGCTTCGCGCCGCGAGGTCCGCGAGCACCATGAACACCGCGCCCCCGAGGATGGTGGCAGGGAGCAGGCGCCGGTGGTCCGCACCAAGCACCAACCGAAGGATGTGTGGCGTCATCAGCCCGACGAACCCGATGACCCCGGCCACCGAGACCGCCGCTGCGGCGAGAAGCGCTCCGGTGGCCAGGGCCAGCCGCTTGAACCGCTCGATCTCGACACCCAGCTGAGCGGCGCGTTCCTCGCCCAGGGCCATCGCGTTGAGGTCCCTGATCTCCACGAGGGCCAGGACGATGCCAACCACCACGAGAGGCACGATCCCGGTGAGGTCGTCCCATCCGCGTCCGCCGAGACCGCCGAGCAGCCAGAAGTAGATCGACCGGATCTGCTCGCCGGAGAACGAGAGGACCAGCGAGATGATGGCCGAGATGACGGCTGCCACGGCGATCCCGGCCAACAGCAGCGTCCCGACCTGCACGGCCGGACCGATGCGACCCAGCCGATAGACCAGGAAGGCCACGGCCAGCGCGCCCACGAATCCCGCGGCGGGAACCATGAGCCCCCCGGCCAGGACCCCACCCCCGAGGAGGATGGCCGCCACCGCGCCGAGAGCGGCACCGGAGGAAACGCCGAGGATGGCGGGGTCCGCCATGGGGTTGCGGAACAGCGCCTGGAAGATCGCTCCCGCGGTGCCCAGGGCGGCGCCGACGACCACCGCGAGCAGCACCCGAGGCAGCCGGAGCTCGAACAGGATGACGGCGGTAGAGGGCGGGACGTCCGCCGGGGCGCCGGCCAGGCCGGCTTTCCACGCCATCAGCCGGAGGATGGTTCGCGGCGGGATCCATACCGTTCCGAGACCCAGCGCAAGCAAGACAGCCACGACGAGCAGCACCGCGAGCACCGCGATGGCCCCCCGCCGGGTCGTCACTACGCCGCGTCCGACGCCGAGCCGGGATGCAGGGCACCGGCCAGCTCGGCGATCCCCTCCGCCAGCCGGGGTCCCGGTCGTGAGATGAGGTCCGGGTTCACCTCGGCGACACGGTCCTGGCTCACCGCCGTGAGCTCCCTGATCCCAGGCTGCTTGACGACCTGCTCGACGGGAGGTCCCTCCGAGATGAGATAGACCTCCGGGTCGTCCTCGACCAGCTGCTCGAGCGACCACTGCGGGTACGGCTCGTCCGCCGACCCTGTTATTGGTTCGCAGCCCGCACGCTGAAGCAGGTCGAACTCCAGGGCGCCCGGCCCCACCGTGAACAGATCACCGAGATCCAGGAAACAGGTGACGGATCCCCCGGCCACGGAAGCCTCTGCCTCTTCCGTCTTGGCCAGAAGATCGGCGGCGAGCTCCTGACCCTCGGCGTGCCGGTACAGCAGGGATCCGATCGTCTCGATGTCGGCGATGGCGTCCGGCAGGTCCTCGGCCAACGTGGTGAACACGGGGATCTCCAGCTCGCGCAGGCGGTCCTTCCACGCCCCGCCGATGAACCCCGTGAGGACGATGTCCGGCTCCAGCGAGACGACCTTCTCGATGTTGGGCTCGATGCCCCCGGCGCCGGCCACCTGCTCGATGGTCGTCGCCTCGGGCGGATAGTCGTCGAAGGGTCCAGAGACACCCACCAGCCGGTCCCCCAGCCCGAGGGCGAACACGATCTCCGTATGTGATGGGGCGAACGTGATGATCCGTTCGGGCGCGGATTCGAGCGTGACTTCGATGCCCTCGTCGTCCGTCCGCGGTACCGGGACGTGGGGGATCGATGCGATCCCTCTCTGCCGGGGTTCCTCCTCGCCGCACGCCACCGCGATCGACGCGAGCGCGACGAGCGACGCCACCAGTCGGGTGGGTCGAGACATCGGTCCTCCTCTCCGGCCGAACGCGCGGCCAGTCGGGGTTCGTCTCGCCCCGGGCAGGTCTCCTGACTTCCGGATCGTCGCTCCCCCGAGCCTTCCCAGGACCTCGTCCCAGTGGCATCCCTCGGGGTCGCTCCCCGGTCACAGTGGCGCGACCGTGCCGGACTTCCACCGACTTCCCTTCGGCCCTCGTGGGCCGGGCCTCGAACGAGGATGCCGTCCTCGCCCGTGGCCGCCTCGGAGCGATCTTCGGTTAGAGGAATTGTGGCCCCGGCGCCCGCCGTCGGCAACCGGAGAGAGCGCTACTTCGGGCTGCGGTCCACGAAGGGCGCCTTGACCACCTCGGCGCTGCCGCGCTTGCCGCGGATCTCGACCTCCACCTGCGCTCCCGGCGTGAACCCATCCGCCGGCGACAGGTACGCCATGCCGATCCCTAACCGAAGGGTGGGCGAGAACGTCCCACTGGTGGTCTCGCCGACCTGTCCCCCATCGGCGAACACGGGGTAGTGAGCTCGCGGGATGAGCTTCTCGGTCATCCGGAGCGCGCGCAGCCGGGCGGGGATCC
>DASZKM010000142.1:0-2262 GCA_035947055.1 Actinomycetota bacterium | reverse complement strand
CAGTACAGCTGCCCGGGCTGAACCGTCTTCCACAGCTCGCAGTCCTTCCGCACCGCTACCGTCCAGTTGGGCTCGGTGAGTGTGATCGGGAGCGCGATGGCGTCGGGGGGGTAGCCGGGGATATACGTCGAGGGATGCTCGAAGGAGCGCTCGGAGCCGTCCCGGAACGTGGCGTGGTACGGGTTGATCCCCGTGTCGACGAGGGCCACCACGGCCTGACCCCCGGGAGCGGGATCGTAGTCCGGTGCCACCTGCGCGGAGCCGGTGGCCGGGACGAGCGTCGCCATCCCCACCGTCAGCGCCGCCCCGAGCGTCAGTCGACCCATGTCCCTCTCCTCTCGATTACTGGAAGATCCGCTTGCGGACGTCCTGGTCCGCCTGGTATTGCGCATCGGCCGAAGCGCGCGCCGGAATGGGGGCGGTCCCGGCCAGCACTTCGAAGGCCAGGGCCACCGAGCGCTCGTTGATGCCGCCGTAGCCGACGAACGGATAGGTCTCGGTGCCCTGCGGCAACATCTGCCACCGCACCGGGGTGGTGGTGCATCCCTGGCAGAACGGGTTCGAGCCAACGCCGTACGGGGTGAGCTCCGGGGCCCGAGGCTCACCGGCCCAGTGCACCTGGCCGTCGTCCCGGCCCTCGCCGGGTCGTGCCTCGGCGGTGTGGAAGAAGACGTCCCTCAGCTCGGCCAGCGTGAAGACGCCATCGGCCAGCGGTCCGGACGGGACGAGGCCGGCCGGTCCCTCCGCCACGACGCCGGCGCGGGTACCGGTCTTCAGGTCACCGAGGATCCGCCGGGCCTCCAGGATGATGGCCACCGCGCCCCCGGCGGCGTACGGCGACGCGGCGCTGGTGCAGCAGGCGATGGGATCGGGACGCATCTCCTCGGTCGATCCGCGGATGGCCGTGAACCCGGCGTACGCGTCGGCCACCACGTGGGGCGGCGACCCGGACCACAGCGTCATCCGGCCGTTGTCGTGCCCACCGACCAGCACGACGCCGGGCGCGGCGGTGGACAGCGCGTACGTCGGCGTCGGCGCTCCGCCCATGATGTAGGCGGTCCCGTTGCCGGAAGCGGCCAGGGTGAGCATCCGCTCGGCGGCGTACGCGAACGCCCGTGAGGTGCCGTTGGAGTTCAGGCCGTTCACGGGAGGAGGCACCAGGTCGAGCCAGGAGTTCGACTGGACGTCGATCCATCCCGCGTTGGCCGCCCACCGCACCTGGTTCGCGCCCAGTCCTTCGATGGCCACGATGCGTGCCCCAGGTGCGAGCGATCTGGGAGAACCGGCCGCTCGCGACGCGGTCATGCTCCCGTGGCCGTGATCGTCGAGGACCGGCGTGTCGATGCATCCCGCGCTGAGGGCATTGACGGGCGGGATCTCGCTCACCGCCGGGCAGTTCGTCCCCCCGCCTCCGAAGCTGATGGCCCCCACGATCCGGGTGCCGGGGATCCAGTACAGGCGCCGGGACCTCACCCCGTCCCACAATGCTTCATCCAGCTTGATGGCCTGCTCGTACGGCACGTCGAGCGTGATCGGCAGGGCCTGCGCGTCGGCCGGGTAGCCGGGGATGTACGTCGAGGGATGCTGGTAGGCAAGCGCCGACGGATCGCGGAACGCCGCGGAGTATGGGTTGATCCCCGTATCGATCAGCGCGACGACGGCCTGGGGTGGCGGTGGCGGCACCTCCTGCGCCGAGCTCGAGGCGGCCGGGCTCAACAGCCCAAGCAGCAGGCCAAGGGCGAGCGCGTAGCGGGCGGGGCGTACGGGCATCATCGCCACGATAGGGGTTCCGGCCGCGTTGCTCGGCTCCCTTTGTGCAGGTGCCTAAAGCAGCTCGGGGGCGCTACGCGTTGTATGAGGCTCCGTCGATCACGGAGTCGGCCACGGCCTGCCACATCTGGGAGCCGTCCAGGTACGCCGAGATCCACTGGGCTCGCTTGTAGTACCGGTGCAGGACGTGCTCCCAGGTGAAGCCGATCCCGCCGTGCACCTGGATGGCTCGCTCGCATGCCCGGATGGCCGCCGTGGTCGAGAACGCGGCCGCGGTCTCGGCTGCGAGCCGGGCGTCTGCCTCACCGCCGTCGATGGACGCCGCGGCCCACATCGACAGCGACCTCGCGTTCTCCGCGTCCATGTACGCGTCGGCGATCTGATGCGAGACCGCCTGGAAGCTCCCGATCGCCCGGCCGAACTGCTCCCGGTCTCGGGCGTGCGCTACGGTCAGGTCCACTGCTTGCGAGGCGACGCCGACCGCTTCTGATG
>DASZKM010000141.1:0-11940 GCA_035947055.1 Actinomycetota bacterium | reverse complement strand
GTCGTGTAATTCATCCGGGAAGGCGGCGTCAAAAGGCCCGTGCCCGAGGGATGAAGGACGCCCGAGACGTGGGGCCGCGCGGGGCGTCTGAAGGATGAAGGGCGCCGGGCCGCGCCGCCTTCCCTATTTCTCTTTCCGGTGTCGGAACCGGCGGACCCCCTCGCGGAACTCCGGCTCTGACGCCGTCGGATGGCCCACCGAGGCCTCGTACTTCAGCCCATCCTCAAGCGACATCCCGAACGTGGCCAGGGCCGCGGATCTATCGGCCAGCAGGCTCTTCTGCGGGTAGGCGGCCACCCGATCCGCGAGCTCCACCGCGCGTTCCAGGGCGCGGCCCGGAGCGACGACCTCCTGGACCAGGCCCATCTCCCGAGCCCGCCTAGCATCGATCCGCTCCCCCGTCTCCATCAGGTACAGGGCGTTTCCCACCCCGATCCGGCGCGTCATCCGCTGTGTCCCACCGTCGACCCACGGCACGCCGGACGCTCGGTTCAACGCACCGAACGAGGCGTCCTCGCCCGCGATGGCGAAGTCACACCAGCACGCCAGCTCGATGCCACCGCCAAGGCAGTACCCCTCGACCGCGGCGATCCGCGGCTTGCCGGGCTCGAGATTGGAGAAGCCCAGGGGAGCGTTTCGGAGCGCTCCGGGGCGCTGCATCAGCTCGTCGACCGCTGTCAGATCGGCGCCGGAGCTGAACGCTCGGTTCCCCGCCCCCGTGATCACCATCACCCGGGCGCGGTCGTCGTCGGCGAATGAGCGGATGACGTCGCTGAGCAGATCCGCCGTCTCCGCGTCGATGCAGTTGTGCACCTCGGGCCGGTTCAGCGTCACCACCGTGACCGGGCCGCGCGCTTCGACCAGGATCTTGCGGCCGCTGGAGGAATCGTGGCGGGGCTGGAGCGGGCCATCGGAGGACGGCGTGGCATCGGAGGCACCGGGGGGAGCCGCCATGGCCGGGCGATGATAGCGGAGGCCACCTCCGAGGCGTCGGGCCGTAAGATGAACTTCCAGCGCTCGCGATGCCCGCGGCCAGGAGGGATGGGTGGAGCAGACCAGGAACGTCACCGCGGACTGGACCTGGTTCAAGCAGCTCTTTGGGCAGATCCAATCGAACATCGAGCGGGTCATCCAGGGCAAGTCCCACGAGATCCGGCTCGCCCTGGTGACCCTGGTGGCCGAGGGCCACTTGCTGATCGAGGACGTTCCCGGCGTGGGCAAGACCATGCTGGCCAAGGCCGTGGCCCGGTCGTTCGGATGCTCGTTCCGGCGCATCCAGTTCACCCCCGACCTGCTGCCCACCGACATCACCGGGGTCAACGTGTTCAACCAGGAGCGGGGGGATTTCGAGTTCAAGCCCGGGGCGGTCTTCGCCAACATCGTCCTGGGCGACGAGATCAACCGGGCGTCCCCCAAGACTCAGTCCGCCCTGCTGGAGAGCATGGAGGAACGGCAGGTGACCGTGGACGGCGAGAGCTACCAGCTGGGCGTTCCGTTCGTGGTCATCGCCACCCAGAACCCGATCGAGCACGAGGGAACGTATCCGCTACCGGAGGCGCAGCTGGACCGGTTCATGATGCGCCTGGCCATCGGATATCCCGCCGCGGAGGCCGAAGCGGAGATCCTGGCCACGCACGGCCATGCCTCGACGTTGGAGGACATCGGCCCGGTGACCGATGCCGGTGGCGCGGGACGGATGATCGCCATGGCCCGTGAGGTCTACGTGGCCGATGCCCTCCGCCGGTACATCGTGGAGCTGGCAGAGGCAACGCGCCGTCATCCCGACGTCTACCTGGGAGCCAGTCCCCGGGCGTCGATCATGCTCCTTCGAGCGGCGCGGGCCCTGGCGGCCAGCGATGGTCGTGATTACGTGGTCCCCGACGACATCAAGGCCCTGACGCTTCCGGTCCTCACCCATCGGCTCATCGTGTCCGCCGACGCGGCGATGAGCGGGCGGAGCGCCCAGACGATCCTCGGCGACGCGCTGGACGAGGTCCCGGTGCCCGTCACCGGCTAGAACGTGCTCACCCCCCGAGCCTTCGCGGTGCTCGCCGCAGCCGCGGCGATGTGGTTCGCGTCGCGGTTGCTGGGGACCCCCGACCTTCACATGGTGGCCGTGGGACTGCTTGCGGTGGTTCCGCTGGGAGCGCTACTCGTCCGAACCCGCCGGCACGAGCTGAACGCCACCCGCAGGCTATCCACCCCCAGGGCCTCCCCGGGCACGCGGGTTCGGGTCGATCTGGAGATCCGCAACGCGGGCGGGAGGCGCACATCCCTCCTGATGCTGGAGGACGGCCGGCCGGCCGGGCTGGGCCCATCTGCCCGCGCGGTGGTTGCGGACCTGGCGCCCGGCGGTCGACAGACCGTCTCCTACGACGTGGTGGCCTCCTTCCGGGGCCGGTACCCGATCGGGCCGCTCAAGGCGATGGTGGCCGACCCCTTCGACCTGGTCCGCAAGCCGATCCGCATCCCCGGCCAGCACGACCTCGTCGTGTTCCCCCGGATCGAGGACCTCGGCACGCGGCCGGCGGCCTCGTCGACGGGCGGCGCGGGCGAGTCGGTGGTTCGTGACCTGTTCCGGTCGGGCGAGGACTTCTACACGATGCGCGGCTACGAGGTCGGTGACGATCTCCGGCGGATCCACTGGCCCAGTGTGGCCAGGACCGGGGAGCTGATGATCCGCCAGGACGAATCGGCGCGACGCGCAACCGCCGCCGTGCTCCTGGACACCAGGGAGCGGGCATGGAGCGGACGCCCCGATGCCTTCGAGCAGGCCGTGTCCGCAGCCGCGTCGGTCGGAGCTCATTACCTGCGCGGAGGGTTCGCCCTCCGGCTGGCCACCGCTGATCGTCCGCCCACTCCCACGTCACGCGACCGGTTCCTGGATCATCTCGCCATCGTCCGAACCGTGCGGGTGGGACAGCTGACCCCCGCGGTGGATCAGCTTCGCGGCGCGGTGAGCGGCGGAGCCGCGGTGATCGTGGTGACCCGCGTTCCCGACGCCGAAGAGGTCGCCGCGCTGACCCGGCTGCGGAGCGGCTCCGCGTCGCGGATGGCCATCCTGGTACAGGACGGCGCCCCCTCCGGGGTGGCCGCCGAAGCGGCATGGGTGACATTGGCCCGAGCGGGCTGGGAAGTCCTGATGCTTCCTCCCGGGGAGTCTCTGGCGGAACGATGGCGTCGACGAACGAGACGACCGGCGATCGTCGCATCCTCGTAGCCGCGCTGGCGCTGCTGGCGGCCGTGACCGGGGCGGCGTTCGGGCGCGTCTTCGCCGGCTCCGCGCCGGCGGCCCGCCTGGCGGCGGCGGGCGTCCTGGCGGTGGTCGTGGCCGCGCTTCTGGTCCGCCGGCACATCCTGGTGTCGTTGGTGGGCGGCACCGCCCTGCTGTTCGCCTTGGTCGGACTGTTGGTGTTTCCCGACTCCACGTGGGCCGGCCTTCCCACGCCGGCCACGTTCAGCGAGGCCGTCGACGCGCTGGGACGGGCCACGACCCGAGCGGCGCAGGAAGTCGCGCCAGCCCCGGCCCTCCCCGCGCTGCTGACCGCGGCGCTGATCGCGGTATGGGCCGCGGCCACCGCGGCACACGGCCTGGCGGTGCGGTCCCGGTCCCCGATCCTGGCGCTGATCCCCCCCGCGGCGCTGCTCGCGTTCGCCGGGCTGGTCACCGACGAGGGACCCCGTCCCGGGTACGTGGTGGCCTTCCTGGCCGCCTCGTTCGCGGTGATGTTCGGCGCGGCCATCGAGAACCTTGGCCCGTGGTCCCGGGGGGGCGCGGTTCCCCACGCCGGCAGCGCGGCCCGGTGGGCCAGGCGGCTGGGGCTGGCCGCGACGGCCGTGGCATTGGTGCTCCCCGGGCTCCTGCCGGGGTTCCGAGGCGGGCCCTTCCTCCGGCTCGATCGCCCGACCGGACGGGTGGGCGTGAGTCCCATCGTCGACATCCGGCCCAGCCTCCTCCAGAACCCACCGGCGAACCTGTTCACGGTGGGATCCGAGCGCCCCGCGTACTGGCGGTTGCTGTCCCTGGACCGCTTCGACGGCCGGGTCTGGACAGCATCGGATCCCGCGACGCGCGATACCGAAACCGTCGAGGAGGTCGATGCGCTGGTCGGGCCCACCCCCATCTCCGCCACCCGGATCGATCAGGTCTTCGAGATCCAGGAACTGTCGACGCCGTGGCTCCCCGCGGCCTACCAGCCCGTGTCGGCAGGGGTGGACGACATGGAGACGAGGTGGGACCCGTGGACCCACACGCTGCAGACCGAGGAACGCACCGAGCCGGGACTGACCTACTTCGTAGAGTCGATGGTGGCCATCCCCTCCAACGAGGCCCTCGACCGGATCGACCCCCGTCAGTCGACGGCCGACGCCTTCACCGCGTTGCCCCCCACGCTGCCCTCCCGGGTGTACGGGATCGCCAGGGAGATCACCGCCGGGGGAGAGACGCCGTTCCGCAAGGTGCTGGCCATCCAGAGCTTCCTTCGGACGTTTCGCTACGACGAACGGGTCGCGGCGGGCCACGGGATCGACGACATCGTCGACTTCCTGGAGCGAACCCGGGCCGGCTACTGCGAGCAGTTCGCCGGGACGATGGCGGTGCTGCTGCGGACCCTTGGGATCCCCTCCCGAGTGGCCATCGGTTTCCTCCCAGGCGACCGGGACCGGACGGGCCGGTACCAGGTCACGACGGCTCAGGTGCACGCGTGGCCCGAGGCGTATTTCCCACCGTACGGATGGCTGGCGTTCGAGCCCACGCCCACCCGCCACAATCCGGCCGCGGGGTACCTGGCCCAGGCCCCGGCCGGCGTGCGGCCCGACGCCAACGTGGGGGCCGGCGCCCAGGCGCCGGACGGGATTTTCAGCGCGGAGCAACGGGAGGCGTTCGTGGGACGGGCGGCCTATCGGCAGCAGGCTTCCCGCCTCCGGCCGGTGCCACGGGAGCGGGCGGGCTCTCCGTGGCGCCGCCTGGCGGTGTGGGCGCTGGTGGCGGCGGCCGGCGCGGCCCTGCTCATCCCTCCGGTCAAGGCAGCCCGGCGCCGGATGCTGGTGAGTCGGGCCCGAACGCCCACCGATCGCGCAACCGCCGCTTACCGAGTCGCGCTCAGCGTGGCGGCCGACGTGGGCTTCGCCCGGCGTCGCGGGGAGACGCTGTGGGAGTACCGGCGCCGGCTCCTCGACGATGGGATCCCTGCGACGCGGCTGGACCGGCTCACGGGAACTGCGGGACGGGCCCTGTACTCACCGAGAGGGGTGGACGCCGCGCATGGCGATCAGGCCGTGCGCGACGCTCGGGGTGTGGCGGGGGATATGCGCCGGCGGGTCGGTCCGGTCCGGGCGATGGCCGGGGCGATCCGGCCGGACTTCTCTTCGCCCGGCCGCCCCTAGCCGCTCTCCGCCTCGGCCCTGACCTGCCGGGCCGCGTCGCGCAGGGCGCGGACGAACTGGTCCCGATCACGACGGAACGCGGTGACGTCGGCATCGACGCTGCGAGCGATTTGGTCGATGGCTACGAAGAAGGCCATCTGCCCCTGACGCAGCGCGTCGATGACCTCCCCCTTGCGGCGGGCGACCTTGAAGATGCTCTTGCCGTCCGTGATGAGCTTCACCTCCGACAGGTGGTCCTCGAGGTCGGCGTTCCGGCGCAGATAGTCGAACGCCCGGCGGACGCGCTGGAGAGACATCCCGCCGTCGAGCAGCGAGCGCACGACGCGGAGCGCGATCAGGTCCCGGAAGGAGTACAAGCGAGGGACGCCCGAACGGCCGCCGGTCCCCTGGATGGACGGCTGGACCAGACGGATCTGATCCCAGTACCGCAGCTGGCGAGGCGTACAGCCGGTCAGTCTGGACGCCTGATGCGAGGTGAACGCCTCCACCGTGCCCCTCCGTCTCCCCCGGACCGACAAGATTCGGGGCGACGGCAAGCAACCGGAGCGCCCCGGGGGAAGGAACGGGCACCGTTCTAGAACAAGTGCGTACCGCGAGGCAACACCGCTGGTAGGGGGAACGTGTTGTCGCGCGAGCCGGTTGTCGCTAGCTGCGCGGTGGCGTGCTGTCGCCGCGGAAACGTTGCGTCAGCCGGGCCAGCAGGGCCGGAAGGGACAACCGTCCGCCGCTTCCCACCGCCCGGATCTGCTCCCGGCCCATGTGGCGCAGCTGTTGATAGACGAACAGCGCCGACACGAGCATGACGCCGAACCCGGCGATGGCCACCCAGACCGATACCACGAACAGTACGAGCATCACGAACCCGGCCAGGAAACCGAGCGCGCCCCACCGGATGCGGCGGGCAACGTGCGCGTACACCGAGTGGCGGGCGACCTGATCCGCGAAACGAGGATCTTCTTCCTGGAGACGTTTCTCGATCTCCTGGAGGACCTTCTGTTCGTGATCAGAAAGAGGCATCGCGTCCCGGTTGGCCGGCTTCCCCCGAAATCATAATCCAGGGCGAGTACCGGGAGCGTCGCGGCGGCGGGGCTCGGTTCCCAACAGCGCGGCCGGCGCGGCGGTGCCCGACCCGAACCGCCGCTCGATGCGATCCAGGGCCCGCTCGGCATCCTCCCACCGGCCGGCGCGAACCAATGCGAGCTGCTCCGCACCGGCGGAGACCAGGCCGGTGGCCCCCACGCCGAGCAGGCGGATCCGCCGGCGGCCTCCGGGGAGCGCGCGGTACAGGTCCGAGGCGATCCGGTACAGGTCGGTTCCGACGTCGGTCGGGACCGGCACCGTTCGCGACCTGGTCAACGTGGTGAAGCTGGCCAGCCGCACCTTGAGGACCACGGTTCGGGCCCGGAAGCCCTCCCGCCGGAGGCGAACGGCCACCCGCAACGACAGGCGGAGCAGCTCCCGGTTCACATCCTCATCAGCGTCCAGGTCCCGGTCGAACGTCTCCTCGTGGCTCACTGACTTCGGGGCCTCGTAGGGCATCACTGATCGTTCGTCGTGGCCGTCGGCCAGTGCGGAGAGATGGCGGGCCTGGCCCTGCCCCAACGTGCGTTCCAGCACGGTCATCGGGACGGCGGCCAGCTCGCCCACGGTACGGACGCCCAGCCGCTGCAGCACCTCCAGCGTGCGCTCCCCCACTCCCCATAGGGCATCGACCCGCAACGGGTGGAGGAACGCCGTGATGCCGTCGGCGGGGACCACGACGATGCCGTCCGGCTTGGCGGCCACGGACGCCACCTTGGCCAGGAACTTGTTCGGGGCCACTCCCACCGAGCAGGTGAGCGACAGCTCGTCCTGGACCCGTTCCCGGACCCGGCCGGCGATCCGCCGCGGATCCCCGAACAGCATGGTGGCGCCGGATACGTCGAGGAACGCTTCATCCAGCGACAGCGGCTCGACCAGCGGCGTGAACGACAGGAGCACCTCGCGGAACCGCGTGGCGTACGCGCGGTAGGACCCGAAGTCGGGCGGCACGAACACGATGCCCGGGCACAGCCGGCGGGCCCGAGCCGACGGCATGGCCGAGTGGATCCGGAACTTGCGGGCCTCGTACGAGGCCGAGAGCACCACCCCGCGCGGTCCAGGCCCTCCCACGACCACAGGCCGGCCGGCCAGGGACGGATCCTTGAGCACCTCGACCGACGCATAGAACGCATCCAGGTCCACGTGGAGGATCGGCTCTCGAGGCCGCGCCGCGCTCATCCTGCCGAGCCTCCGCTGGCGTGCCACAGCTTCCTAGCAGGACCGGCCGGCGGCCCGGCCCGGCCGCGCATCGTCTCGACCAGGGTTCCTTCCCGGCGGGCCCGGTCCAGCTCGACCAGGTCCCACACCTCCTCGGCGATGATGCTCACCCCCGCCACCCCGGTGCGTCGGAGGCGTCCCCATACCGCGAGCAGGAAGCCGTGGAACACCGTGCGGGCACACCGGTCCTGGATCCGCTCGAACACCGTGACGTCCACGGGCCCCGTGGCGTCGTCGAGCGTCAGGAAGATGATCCGCTGGCCGCTGCGAACCTGAGGCGTCTGTGACGACACCTTCACGCCGGCCACCATCACCCATTCGTCGCCGCGATGCCTTCGCAGATCGACGGAGCGGACCACGCCGAGGTCGGTCAGCAGCGGCTCGTAGAACGACAGCAGGTGACGGCTGGCATCCAGGGCGGTGACCTCCAGCTCGGCCCGGACCCGCTCGGCGTCGGAGTACTCCCGCAGCCCGGGCGCGTGCCCCGAGCTGTTCACCGGCAGCGCCAGCTGCTGGCCTGCCGTCCCCACCCCCAGACCCTCGCGAACGGGCTCGTCGGTCATGGCCACGAACAGCCGGTCACGTCGGGTGCCGCCGGGCAGTGTGTCGAACGCTCCGGCATGGGCCAGCGCCTCCACCACCGGCCGGGCCACCCGCGTCCGGCGGAGGAAGTCGCCCACCGACGTGAACGGCCGATCGGCGCGGGCCTCGAGGATCGAGGCCGTCTCGGCATCAGACATCCCGTGAACGTCCTGCAGGGCCAGACGGATGCCGTAGCGGGGAAGGGGAGGAGCAGAAGGCACTCCTTCGACCGAGTACGCCTTCTCGCTCCGGTTGACGTCGAGCGGGAGGATCTCGACGCCGTGCTCCCGGGCGTCCTCCAGGATCAGCCGGCGCGGGTACATCCCCGGCTCGTGCGTCAGAACGCCGGCCAGGAAGTGTGCCGGGTAATGCGCCTTCAGCCACGCCGACTGGTACGTGGGGACGGCGAACGCCGCGGCGTGCGCCTTGCAGAACCCGAACGAGGCGAACGAGGCCAGCTCCCGCCACACCACGTCGGCATCGGCGGTGCCCAACCCGCAGGCCACGGCCTGCTCTACGAACCCGTCCTCCAGCGCGAGGATCTCTCCCCCGTCGTCGAGATGGCGGCGGATGCGGTCAGCCTCGGCCAGGTCGTACCCGGCGAACTCCAGGATCCGCATGATCTGCTCGTGATACACGATCACGCCGTGCGTCTCCTGGAGAGCCGGGCGCAGGCCAGGATGCGCGTACCGGGGACGCTCCCATCCGTGGCGGCGGTTGATGAACGGCGTGATCATGTCGGACTTCACCGGACCCGGCCGGAACAGCGAGATGTCCACGATGAGGTCCTCGAACCGCTCGGGCTGCAGCTTCTGCAGGAGCTCCCGCTGGCCGGGACTCTCGATCTGGAAACACCCGATGGTCCGTGACGAGCGGATGAGGTCGAACGTGGCCGGATCGTCGCGCGGGATCGCGTCCAGGTCCACGCGCTCCTCTGTGGTCCGGTGGATCTCGCCCAGTGTGTGCCGCATCGACGACAGCAGCCGGACGCCGAGGACATCCAGCTTCAGCAGGCCCAGCCGCTCGACGTCGTCCTTGTCGGCCTGGACCATCCGGTGCTCCAGGAACGACCGCTCCATGGGCACCCGGTCCAGGAGGTCGTCCTTGGACAGCACGATCCCCGACGGATGGAGGGCCAGGTGGCGAGGGAACCCGTTCAGCCGCTCGGCCACACGGAACAGCAGCTCCAGCTGCCCGGCGCCCAGGTTCGAGCCCCGCAGCTCCGGCAGCGAGTCCATGGCATCCCGGATGCGGTTCGCGCCGATGTGGGGGAAGGCCTTGGCCACCCGGTCGATCTCGTCCTCTGGATAGCCCAGGGCCTTGCCCACCTCGCGCACCGCGGCCCGGGCCCGGTACGTGTCGACCATGGTCACGCAGGCGCACCGCTCGCTGCCGTACCGCGACAGGATCCGTTCGTACACCTCCTCCCGGCGGGCGGACTCCACGTCGATGTCGATGTCCGGGAGCTCCTCGCGCAGGGGGTTGATGAATCGCTCGAACAGAAGGTCGTGGTGGACCGGGTCGACCTCCGAGATCCCGGTGAGGTAGCACACCAGTGATCCGGCGGCCGAGCCGCGAGCCCCGCACCGGATCCCCATCTCCTTCACCTCGCGGACGATGTCGGCCACGGTCAGGAAATACGCCGAGTAGCCCATCCGCCGGATCTGGTCGAGCTCGAAGTCCAGCCGGTGGCGAACCTTGTCCGTGAAGCGCATCCCCCGGGCGGCCAGGCCCCGGTGGCATCGCTCGGCCAGGAGCGAGGTGGCGGTGCGACCCGGCGGCGTGGGGAAGTCGGGGAAGTGCACCGTTCCCAGGTGGAGATCGAACTCGCAGGCCTCGGCGATGCGCACCGTGGTGTCGCACAGGTCGGGCCGTTCGGCGAACAGCGCGCGCATCTGGGCCGGTGACTTCAGGTAGCCCTCGGCGTTGCGCCGGGTGAGGTGGTGCTCGGCCACGGGGACGATCTCCCGCATGCATTCCAGGGCGTCGGCCAGGAACGCATCTTCGGGAACCAGGTAGCGGACGGCGTTGGTGGCCGTCGCACCGAGGTCGGCTTCCGCGGCCAGGCTGAGCAACGCGCCGATCTCCGTCCGGCTGCCCGGCTCGAGGACGTTGCGTACCTCGACGAAGCACCAGGCACCGAACGCCTCCCGCCATGGCCGGGCCACCTCCCGGGCGGCGCCGGGCCGTCCGGCCAGGACCAGCCTTCCCGGCGGCGACTCGGGACCGAGGAGGCAGACCAACCCTTCGGCCCGTTCCATCACCTCGCGCGGCGACAGCCATGGCTCGCCCCGTTCGCCACGCCCGTGAGCAGCGGTGATCAGCCGGCACAGGTTGGCGTAGCCGCGGTCGTCCCGGGCGATGAGCACGACGGCCTCGCCCCGCGCTTCGCCCAGCGTGAGGCGGGCTCCGAGGATGGGCTTCACTCCCGCCCGATGGCAGGCGTCGGTGAACCGGACCGCGCCGTACAGGCCGTCCCGGTCGGTGAGCGCTACGGCGGGCATCCCTAGGCCCGCGGCCCTCGCCGCGAGCTCTTCAGGGAGATATGCCCCTTCCTTCAGGGAGAACGCGGACCGACAGTGCAGATGGACGTATGGCTCGAACGTATGTTCGGTCACTCGCCGACGGTACTCCCCCGGCCCAGGGGTCGCAAGGCAGGTCGGTCAGGTGTCGACCACGCAGCCGGCCACCTCGGGCGGGAGACCGGGGAACCGGAACACGGGATTGCCCGTCTCGGGATCGCGCCCCGTGACGAAGTCGTACGGCGTCCCCGACCACGTCCCGGGCAGCCCCGGATATCCACGGCGTTCGGCGTCCTCGCCCTCGTACTGGAACGCCACCCAGTCCGGAGACTGAAATCCCTCGCTGTCGAACGGGGCAACCGCGGCGATCCCGGAGCCGAACGACCGCTCCTCGATGAGCCACCGGCCCCGGAAGGACGGGTCGTCCTCCAGCCAGGCCTTCACGTACCAGCGGTCTACGCGTTCCAGGTACGGCTTGTCGGTGGGCGGGGCCTCCGGCCCCTCGAAGTACCGCATCTCGACCACGTGGAAATCACCGTCGACCTGCATGGTCCGGCGGATGACGTGGAAGGGCAGCTCGCGCTGTTCCCGGTCCTGGGGAAGCGTCCACCCGTTGACGCACGCCACGGTGGCGGTCGGCGCCTCGACGCCCTCCGCCACCGGAGACTGGGCGGGAGACGGTCCGCGCCGCTCGAGACTTCCGTCACGGCCTGGCGGTTGGCGTTCGTCCCCGCAGCCCGACTGGACGATGCCCAGCGCAACCAGCCAGACAACCGCTCGTGTGGACGTGATGAGGCTCCTCCAGGGAGTGGGACCGGCACAGTATAGTGTCCGGCCGAACGGGCCCCTCCACCGGGGTCTCTCGACATGTATCCGAAACGACTGACCCGGCGCGAGTTCATGACGCGTTCCGCCGCCGCGGCCGCGGGCGTGTTCATGGGCGCGTGTATCGGGGACCGGCTCAGCACGTCCCCGCGGCCTCGCCCCACGTTCGGGACGGCCGCGGACCGCATCGATACCCGGTGGCCGATCAAGCGCGTGGTGTACATCAACATGGAGAACCGAAGCTTCGACAACCTGTTCGGGCGATTCCCCGGGGCGAACGGTGCCACCAGTGGGGTGAAGTTCGGCCAGGAGGTCCCCCTCGTCCACT
>DASZKM010000140.1:0-13560 GCA_035947055.1 Actinomycetota bacterium | reverse complement strand
GACTCGAACTTCTGAGCGAGCCGGGCCACGTTGACTTCGGCCCACACGGCGCGGGGCGGGCGGGTCCGGGCCGGCTGGGTCTGCACCTTGGGCACCCGGCGGTTGAGCGGCATCTGGCCGCCCTCGTAGCCCTCGCGCTTGGAGTTCCGGGCCAGGTACCCCTTGGTTCCCCGGCCCGCGGTCTTGCCCTGTCCCGCGGAACGGCCGCGGCCGACCCGGCGGCGCGGCCGGGTGGCGCCGGGCCCGGGGCGGAGGTGATGGACCCTCATCCCTCCACCTCCTCCACGCTGACCAGGTGCTGAACCCGGGCGATCATCCCCCGGACCTCCGGTCGGTCGTCCTTGACCACGGCGTGACGGATCCGGCGCAGGCCCAGAGCGCGAACCGTGTCTCGCTGTCGCTTCGGCTTCCCGGCCATGCCCCGCACCTGGGTGACCTTAAGCTTCGCCACCGGACTCCTCCTCCAGCCCCACCTCGGCGCGATGGGCCCGGGACCGTTCCTCGGCATCCCGGATCGCGTCGAGCATCGGCTTGGGAGCCACCTCGTGGACCTCGCGTCCGCGCAGCCGGGCGATCTCTTCCGGCCGGCGCAGCTGACGGAGTCCCTGGGTGGTGGCGTGGACGATGTTGATCGGGTTATCCGACCCCAGCGACTTCGACAGGATGTCCTTGATCCCCACGCACTCCACCACGGCCCGCACGGGACCACCGGCGATGACGCCGGTCCCCGGGGCGGCTGGCTTGAGCAGCACCTTGCCCCCCGCATCCTCGCCCATGACCTGGTGCGGGATCGTGGTGCCCATCAGTGGGACCTCGAACATGCTCCGCTTGGCTTCCTCGACGCCCTTCTGGATCGCGGCGGGAACTTCCTTGGCCTTGCCGTATCCCACCCCGACCCGCCCGGCGGCGTCTCCCACCACCACGAGCGCGGCGAACGAGAACCGGCGGCCCCCCTTGACCACCTTGGCCACGCGGTTGATGGCCACGACACGCTCTTCGTATGGCGTGCGCTGGTCGGCGGCGTCGTAGCGTCTCAGATCTGCAGCCCTCCCTCTCTGGCTCCCTCGGCAACCGCCCGGACCCGCCCGTGGTACAGGCGGCCCCCGCGGTCGAACACGGCCCGCTCCAACCCGGCCTCCTTGGCTCGCCGGGCCAGCAGCGTGCCGACCGATTTGGCCACGGCCTTCTTGTCGTCCTTGTCGCCGCCTCGTGCCTCGCCCTCCAGCGATGACGCCGCGACGAGGGTCCGCCCCGCGTCGTCGTCCACCAGCTGGGCGTACACGTGGCGGTTGGAACGGTAGACCGCCAGGCGCGGAACGGTGGCCGCCCCCCGGACCTTCCTGCGGACCCGGCGATGGCGACGAACCCGGGCGGCGCGGGTGGCGACAGTTTTCATCAAGCGGTCGCCGCCTTGGCGGCCTTGCCCGCCTTCTTCCGCACGTACTCGCCCTCGTAGCGGATGCCCTTGCCCTTGTACGGCTCGGGCTTGCGCACTCGGCGGATCCGCGCCGCGATCTCGCCCACCAGCTGCTTGTCGATGCCCTTCACCACCAGCCGGTTGGGCTGAGGAACCTCGAACTCGATGCCTTCCGGCGCCGGGAACGTGACGGGGTGGGAGAAACCGACCTGGAGCTCCAGGGCCTTGCCCTTGAGCGCCGCGCGGTAGCCGACGCCGTGGATCTCCAAGCGCTTCTCGAACCCCTTGGTCACGCCCTCCACCATGTTGGCGATCAGGCTGCGGGTCAGCCCGTGCAGGGCCCGGTGGTCCCGCTCGTCCGACGGTCGCTCCACACGGACCTCCGCTCCTTCCACCGCCACCCGCATGGCCTCGTTCAGCCGCTGGGTCAGCGTCCCGGCGGGCCCGGTCACGGTGACCGTGCCGTCCCGGACCTCGACCTTGACCCCGTCGGGGATGGCCACGGGCTGCTTTCCGATCCGGCTCATCGCTTCCTCGTCAGCACAGCATTCACCACACCTGGAACAGAACCTCGCCGCCGATGCCCCGGCGAGCCGCCTGCCGGTCCGTCATCAGTCCCTGGGGCGTGGACAGGATCGTCACGCCCAAGCCGCCCATCACCCGGGGGAGCCGGCGGCGGTCGGCGTACACCCGTCGCCCGGGCCTGGAAACCCGCTTCAGTCCGGTGATCGTCCGCTCGCGCTCCGGCCCGTACTTCATCTCCACCACGATCCGCTTCTTGGGTTCATCGCCTTCGATGCGGTAGCCGCGGACGTACCCTTCCCGGGCCAAGAGCCTGGCGATCTCTTCCTTCAGCCGGGACGCCGGCACGAGCACCTCGTCCTTGTACGCCGTGTTGGCGTTGCGGATCCGGGTGATCAGGTCGGCGATCGGGTCGGTCATCATCTCAGCGAACGCTCCTCACCACGACGCCTTCGTGACCCCGGGGATCTCCCCGGCGTGGGCCAGCTCGCGGAAACAGATGCGGCACAGGGCGAACTGGCGGAACACCGCGCGAGGCCGGCCGCACCGCCGGCACCGCGTGTAGGCCCGGGCGGAGAACTTCGGCCGCCGCCTGCTCTTCTGGACCAGCGCCTTCTTCGCCATGCCTATCCCTCCGTACCCGTCGCCACGGCGGGCTCGCCCCGGAACGGGAAGCCGAGTGCCCGGAGCAGGGCGCGCCCCTCGTCGTCGGTCTTCGCGGTCGTGACGATCGTGATGTCCATCCCGCGGACCGCGTCGATCTTGTCGTAGTCCACCTCGGGGAACACCAGCTGCTCGGTGAGCCCCAGCGTGTAGTTCCCGCGCCCGTCGAACGCCTTGGGGTCCAGCCCCCGGAAGTCCCGGATCCTGGGAAGCGCCGTGGCCAGCAACCGGTCAAGGAACTCCCACATCCTGTCGCCCCGGAGCGTGACCTTGGCCCCGATCGACATCCCCTCGCGAAGCTTGAACCCGGCGATGGACTTCTTGGCCTTGGTCACCAGCGGCTTCTGTCCCGTGATCGTCGTCAGGTCCTCCTGCGCGCCGTCCAGGGCCTTGGCGTCGCGGGTCGCCTCGCCCACCCCCATGTTCACCACGATCTTCTCCAGGCGGGGAACCTGCATCGGGTTCCCGAACGCGAGCTCCTTCATCAACGCGGGAACGAGCTCCTGCCGGTAACGGTCCTTCAGCCGGGGGCTCACAGGTCCGCCTCGCACTTCCGGCAGATCCGAACCCGCTTGCCGTCCTCCACCCGGTGTCCGACCCGGGTCGGCTGGCCGCAGGACTTGCACACGATCTGCACGTTCGAGATGTCGATGAACTGCTCGATGTCGATGATCCCTCCCTGCTGGCGCTGCTTGGAGGGCCGGGCATGCTTCTTGGCCCGGGCGATCCCCTCGACCATGATCCGGCGCTCCCGAGGCAGGACCCGGACCACGCGGCCTCGCGTCCCGCGATCCTTTCCATGGATCACCTGGATCTCGTCGTCTCTTCGGATGTCGACTCCCGGCATCAGATGACCTCCGGCGCCAGCGAGATGATCCGCATGAACCGTTTCTCGCGAAGCTCCCGGGCCACCGGACCGAAGATCCTGGTACCCCGAGGCTGCCGCTGATCGTTGATCAGCACCACGGCGTTCTCGTCGAACTTGATGTACGACCCATCGGTCCGCCGCCGCTCCTTGGCCGTGCGGACCACCACTGCCCGGACCACGTCACCCTTCTTCACCTGGGCCCCGGGCAGGGCGTCCTTCACGCTGCCCACGATGACGTCACCCACCCGCGCATACCGGCGGCCGGAACCGCCCATCACTCGGATGCACAGGACCTCCCGGGCTCCGGTGTTGTCGGCCACCCGGACCCGCGACTCCTGCTGGATCACTTCGCACGCTCCACGATCTCCACCACGCGCCACCGCTTGGTCTTCGAGATGGGGCGCGTCTCCATGACCCGGACCCGGTCGCCCACGTGGGCGTCGTTGGCCTCGTCGTGGGCCTGGAGCTTCGACGTCCGCCGCATGCTCTTGCCGTACAGCAGGTGGCGCTTCCGGCTCTCGATCCGAACCACCACGGTCTTGTCGGCGGCGTCGGAGACCACCACACCTGTTCGAAGCTTCCGCTCACCGCGCTCCGTGCTCATGACGCCTCGGTCTCCTCGGATGATTCACCCTCCACCTCGGGAGGCTCGGTGAGGCCTCGCTCGGTGATGAGGGTCAGGATCCGGGCCACCTCGCGGCGGACCTCCTTGATGCGCATGGGGTTGTCGAGCTGACCGGTCGCCAACTGGAACCGCAGGTTGAACAGCTCCTCTTTGGCCGAGTCCAGGCGGGCGTGGAGCTCGCTTTCGGGAAGCTCGCGGAGCTCACCGGGCCGGCTCACTGCGCACCACCCAGCCGGGTCACGAACTTGGCCTTGATCGGAAGCTTGTGCGCGGCTCGGCTGATGGCCTCACGGGCCACGGCTTCGGACACCCCGGAAAGCTCGAACATGACTCGTCCGGGCTTCACCACCGCTACCCAGCTCTCCGGATTGCCCTTCCCCGACCCCATCCGGGTCTCGGCGGCCTTCTTGGTCACCGGCTTGTCGGGGAAGATGTTGATCCACACCTTCCCTCCCCGGCGGATGTGCCGGGTCATGGCCACTCGGGCCGCCTCGATCTGCCGGTCGGAGACCCATCCCGGCTCCAGGGCCACGAGACCGAAGTCGCCGAAGGCCACGTCGATACCGCCCTTGGCCTTGCCACGCATGCGGCCCCGGTGCTGTTTGCGGTGCTTGACCTTCTTGGGCTGCAGCATCACTGCTCACCCTTTTCGGAGCTGTCGTCGCCCTCCGCGGGACGCACTCCTCGCGCCCTGTCGGCTTCCTGGTCACTCCCGGTTTCCTGGGCGCTCGTCCTAGGCCCCGCTTCGGGCGACTCCGGCTCCGGCACGGTCTCGGCCACCGACGCCTCTCCGGCCGGCTCGGGCTCCGGCCCGGACTCCGACACGGTCGCCTCTCCCGCGGGCGCCGGCTCCGCCTCTGGCTCCTCGGGTTCCGGTTCGGGTTCCTTTTCCGGCTCCGGCTCGGGCTCCGCCACCTCCGCGGCTTCCTTCACGTCGGTGATCAGGGCGCCCGTGGATGCGCCGGTGGCGCCACGGTCCCGGACACCGGCCAGCGCGCGGGCCCGGGCTCGCACGGTCTCCTGCTCCTCGACGGGGATCTCGTCGCCCTGGTACACCCACACCTTCACGCCGATGCGCCCGAACGTGGTCTTGGCCTCCGCCTGGCCGTAGTCGATCTTCGCTCGCAGGGTGTGCAGGGGAACCCGACCCTCGCGATACCACTCCCGCCGGGACATCTCGATCCCGCCCAGACGGCCCGAGCACTGGACCCGGACGCCGAGGGCTCCGGCCCGCATGGCGGTCTGCACCGCCCGGCGCATGGCCCGGCGGAACGACACTCGTCCCTGCAGCTGCTCGGCGACGCCCTGGGCCAGCAGCTGGGCGTCGGTCTCCGGCCTGGTCTCGGTGGCCTGCTGGTTGAGGTCCTCGACCTTTACGTCCACCCGCTTGGCCGTCATCCGCTCCAGGTCCTTGCGGACCCGTTCGACTTCGGCCCCCTTGCGCCCGATGACGATGCCCGGGCGGGCCGTGCGGATGTACACCTGGATCTGGTCGCCCTTCCGCTCGATGTCGATGGCGGAGATGCCGGCCCGCGACAGATGCAAGCGGATGTAGTCGCGGATCGCGATGTCCTCGTGCAGGGCGGTCTTGTACTCCTCGCGTCCCGCGTACCACCGCGACTTCCATTGGTAGATGGTGCCGAGGCGGAACCCGTAGGGGTTGACCTTATGCCCCAACCTCGCTCACCTCCCCCTCGTCGCCCGCCCCCGGACCCGCGGTCTCGACCATCACCGTGATGTGGCTGGTGCGCTTGCGGATCCTGGTGGCCCGGCCCATGGCCCGCGGCCGGAACCGCTGCAGGGTCGGCCCCTCGTCGACGAACGCCCGCGACACGAACAGGTTCTCGGGGACCACGCCGGGCTGCTGCTCGGCGTTGGCCACCGCGGAGTTCAGCACCTTCCGCACCTGCTCGGCGGCGCCCAGCCCCGAGAACTGCAGGACACGCCGGGCCTCGCTCACGGGCTTGCCCCGGATGAGGTCGATGACCCTCCGGGCCTTCCGCGGCGATATCCGCACGAATCTGGCTTTCGCTCTGGCTTCCATCACCTACGCTCCTGCCGGACGCATTCCATCTACTTCAGTGTCGTGCTGCGCTCGGTGTGATGACCGTGGGTCCGGAACACCCGGGTGGGGGCGAACTCGCCGAGCTTGTGCCCCACCATGGCCTCGGTCACGAAGATCGGGACGTGCTTGCGCCCGTGGTGCACGGCGATGGTGTGCCCCACCATCTCGGGGATGATCGTGGAGCGACGCGACCACGTACGGATGACGCGCTTGTCGCCGCGACGGTTCATGTCCTCCACCTTCTGCAACAGGTGGTTGTCCACGAACGGGCCTTTCTTCACGGACCTGGGCATCAGCTGCTCTTCCTCCCCTTGCCTCTGCGCCGGACGATGTAGCGGTTGGAGGCCTTCCCCTTCTTGCGGGTCCGGCCCTCCTTCTTCCCCCACGGCGAGCTCGGGTGACGGCCTCCGGAGGACTTCCCCTCGCCGCCGCCCAGCGGATGGTCGACGGGGTTCATGGCCACGCCGCGGACGCTGGGACGCTTCCCGGCCCACCGGGTCCGTCCCGCCTTGCCCTTGGATACCAGCTCGTGCTCGGGGTTCCCGACGGAGCCGACAGCCGCGCGGCACCGGGTATCTACCAGCCGGATCTCCCCGGAGGGGAGCCGAAGCTGGGCGAAGCCGGACTCCTTGGCCACGATCTGCACCGAGGATCCGGCCGACCTGGCCATCTTCGCGCCTCCGCCGGGCTTGAGCTCCACGGCGTGCACCACCGTTCCCACCGGGATGTTGGCGAGGGGAAGGGCGTTCCCGACACGGATGTCGGCACCGGAGCCGGACATCACCGGATCGCCGATGGCCAGTCCCTGGGGGGCCAGGATGTAGCGCTTCTCGCCGTCCACGTAATGGAGGAGCGCGATGCGCGCGCTGCGGTTGGGGTCGTACTCGATGTGAGCCACCTTGGCGGGGATGCCGTCCTTGTTCCGGCGGAAGTCGACGACGCGGTACCGGCGCTTGTGGCCGCCGCCGCGGTGGCGAGTTGTGACCCGGCCGTGGGCGTTGCGGCCCGCTTTCTTGGAGCTCTTGCGGAGCAGGGACCGCTCCGGTCGGGCCCGGGTGAGCTCGCCAAAGTCCGACACGGATGATCCGCGTCGGCCTGGAGTCGTCGGCTTGTATTTCCTCAGCGCCATGGTCCCTACCAGTCACGCTCCTCGTGTCGCGCGCTCATTTCTGCTCGAAGATCTCGATCGAGTCGCCCTCGGCCAGGGTGACGATGGCCAGCTTCTGGTCCGGGCGCCTGCCCTTGGTGAATCGGAACTGCTTGGTCTTCCCTTTCCGGTTCTGGGTGTTCACCTTCAGGACGCGGACGTGCCAGATGCTCTGGACAGCTTCCTTGATCTCCGTCTTGTTGGCGTTCGGATCGACCAGGAACGTGTACCGGTTGTTCTCCAGGCCCGAATACGACTTCTCCGAAACCATCGGTCTGACGATGACGTCGCGGGGGCTCTTCACGGCTTCACCGCCTCGATGGCGGGCGAGGTGAACACGATCCAGTCCGCGTACACGACGTCGTAGGCTCCCAGGTTTCCGGGGAACGCGATCCGGACGTTGGCCAGATTGCGGAACGACTTCTCCACGGTGTCGTCGTGGGTCGGCAATACCAGCAGGACCAGGCCCCGCGTCCCGATCGAATCGAGGATCCCCGCCGCGTCCTTGGTGCTGGGGCCGTCGAACGACAGCGACTCCACCACCTTGACCCGGCCCTCGCGGGCCTTGTCCGAGAGCGCGGAACGGAGAGCCAGGCGCTTCATCTTCTTGGGCACCCGCAGGTCGTGCTCCCGGGGCTTCGGCCCGTGGGCGATCCCGCCGCCGACCCAGATCGGCGAGCGACTCGAGCCGGCACGGGCCCGGCCGGTTCCCTTCTGTCGCCACGGCTTCACGCCGCCACCGGACACCTCGGAACGGGTCTTGGTGGAGTGCGTTCCCGCGCGTTGAGCGGCCGCCCCGGCCACCACCACCTGATGGAGGGTGGGCACGTTGACCTGGGCGTCGAAGACCGCGGGGTCCAGGTCGCGCTGGCCGACCTTGTTCCCCTGCTGATCGAGGACGTCGACGGTGGCCCCAACGCGATCCTTACGGTCGCTCGCCATCAGGCGCTCTCGGCCTCCTCGGCGGGCGCCGGGGCGCCCTCCTTCGACTTCACGCTGGAGCGGATCATCAGCAGGCCGCCGGTCGGACCCGGGACGGCCCCCTTCAGCAGGAGCAGGCCACGTTCCGGGTCGGCCTCGACCACCTCGAGGTTCAGCACCGTGACCCGCTGGTGGCCCATGTGGCCGGCCATCTTGGTTCCCCGGAACACCCTGGACGGCGTGGCGCAGGCGCCCACGGCTCCCGGACTCCGGTGCTTCTTCTCGGTTCCATGAGTTGCCGACAGCCCGGCGAACCCGTGACGCTTCATCACGCCCGCGAATCCCTTTCCGCGCGAGACGCCGATGACGTCCGTGCGCTCTCCGGCGGCGAACAGGTCGGCCCGAAGCTCCTGGCCGGCCTCGTAGGGATCGTCGGTGCGAACCTCGACCAGGTACTGGGCGGGCTGCACGTTGGCTTGCTTGTAGTGGCCGGCCAGCGGCTGGCCGGTGCGCTTTCGATCTCCGTAGGAGAGCTGCACCGCACGGTAGCCGTCGCGCTCCGGGGTCTTGACCTGGACCACCCGGCACGGCCCGGCCTTGATCACCGTGACCGGAACCGCCCGGCCCTCGTCGGTGAACACCTGGGTCATCCCCAGCTTCTCGCCGAGGAGGCCCTTCATAGCTTGATCTCGATGTCCACGCCGGCCGGAAGATTCAGCCGCTGCAGCTCCTGGACGGTCTTCGAGGACGCGTCGTGGATGTCGATCACCCGCTTGTGGGTGAGCATCTGGAAGTGCTCCCGGCTGTCCTTGTCCTTGTGCGGGGACCGGATGACGGTGTACACGGACCGCTCGGTGGGCAGCGGAACAGGGCCCACGACGCGAGCGCCGGTGCGGGTCACGTGCTCGATGATCTGACCCGCGGACCGGTCGAGGATCTCGTGGTCGTAGGCTCTGAGCTTGATCCGGATCTTCGGTCCCGCCATCCCTCCCTGTACGTCCCTTCTACTTGGTGATCTTGGTCAGCCGGCCCGCGCCCACGGTCCGGCCACCCTCCCGGATGGCGAAGCGCAGCCCCTCCTCCAGGGCGATGGGGGCGATGAGCTCCACAGCCATCTCCACGTTGTCCCCGGGCATGACCATCTCGGTGCCCTCCGGCAGCTTGATCTCCCCGGTCACGTCGGTGGTCCGCAGGTAGAACTGGGGCCGGTACCCGTTGAGGAACGGGGTGTGCCTGCCCCCCTCGTCCTTGGACAGCACGTACACCTGGGCGTCGAAGGCGGTGTGCGGGGTGATGGACCCCGGCTTGGCCAGCACCTGGCCCCGGGCCACGTCCTCCTTGTCGATCCCTCGGAGCAGGACCCCCACGTTGTCGCCGGCCTGCACGTCGTCCAGCAGCTTCCTGAACATCTCCAGGTCGGTGGCCACCGTCTTCTTGGTGTCGTGGACGCCCACGATCTCCACCTCTTCCATCTTCTTCAGGCTCCCCCGCTCCACCCTCCCGGTGACCACCGTGCCTCGCCCGGTGATACTGAACACGTCCTCGATGGGCATGAGGAACGGCTTGTCCACGTCTCTGGTGGGCTCGGGGATGGAGGCGTCCACGGCCTCCATGAGGGCCATGATCTGCCCCTTGGCCTCCTCGTCCCCCTCCAGGGCCTTGAGGGCCGAGACCCTCACGATGGGGGCGTCGTCGCCGGGGAACTCGTAGGCGTTGAGCAGCTCGCGGACCTCCAGCTCCACCAGGTCCAGCAGCTCGGGATCGTCCACGGCGTCCACCTTGTTGAGCGCCACCACGATGTAGGGGACGTTCACCTGGCGGGCCAAAAGGACGTGCTCCCTGGTCTGGGGCATGGGCCCGTCGGTGGCCGCCACCACCAAGATGGCCCCGTCCATCTGGGCCGCCCCGGTGATCATGTTCTTGATGTAGTCGTGGTGGCCGGGGCAGTCCACGTGGGCGTAGTGGCGGTTGTCGGTCTCGTACTCCACGTGGGCAATGGCGATGGTGATCCCCCGCTCCTTCTCCTCAGGCGCCTTGTCGATCTCCTCGAAGGGGGTGAAGTCGGCCATGCCCTTCTCGGCCAGGACCTTGGTGATGGCCGCGGTGAGGGTGGTCTTGCCGTGGTCGATGTGGCCGATCGTCCCGATGTTGACGTGCGGCTTGGTGCGCTCGAACTTCTTCTTGCTCATCCCCTGTCCTCCTACTCCCCGCGGACCTTGGCCACGATCTCCTCGGCGATGTTCTTGGGCACCTGCTGGTACGAGTGGAACTGCATCGTGTACGTGGCCCGCCCCTGCGTACGGGACCGCAGATCGGTGGCGTAGCCGAACATCTCTGACAGGGGCACATGGACACGGATGGTCTGGTCCCCGCCCCGCTGGTCCATCCGCTCGACCTTCCCGCGCCTGGCGGTGAGGTCGGCGATCACGTCTCCCATGTACTCCTCCGGGGTCACCACCTCGAGCTGCATGACGGGCTCGAGGAGCACCGGGTCGGCCTTCTTCGCGGCGTTCCGCAGGGCCAGCTGACCGGCGACCTTGAACGCCATCTCCGAGGAGTCCACCTCGTGGTAGCTGCCGTCGATGAGCGTGGCCCGGACGTCGACCATCGGGTACCCGGCCAGGACCCCGCTCTCCATGGCTTCCTGGATGCCCTGGTCAACAGAGGGGATGTACTCCCTGGGCACGTCACCGCCCTTGATCTTGTTGATGAACTCGTAGCCCCCGCCCGGTCCGGTCGGCTCCAGGTCGATGACCACGTGGCCGTACTGGCCGCGGCCGCCGGTCTGCTTGACGTGGCGGCCCTCGACCTTGTGCACGTCGGAGCGGATCGTCTCCCGGTAGGCCACCTGGGGCTTGCCGACGTTGGCCGCGACGTTGAACTCGCGAACCAGCCGGTCGGTCAGCACCTCGAGATGGAGCTCCCCCATCCCCGAGATGATGGTCTGGGCCGTGTCCTCGTCGGCGCGGACCGTGAAGGTGGGGTCCTCGTCCTCCAGCCTGCCCAGCGCCTGGCCCAGCTTGTCCTGGTCCGCCTTCGTCTTGGGCTCGATGGCCACCGAGATGACCGGCGCGGGGAAGCTCATGGACTCCAGGAGGATGGGCTCCGACGGGTCGCACAGCGTGTCCCCCGTGGTGGTGTGCTTCAGGCCCACCGCGGCCACGATGTCTCCGGTGAAGATGGCCTCCTTGTCCTCCCGGTGGTTGGCATGCATCTGGAGGATCCGGCCCACCCGCTCCTTGCGGTCCTTGGTCGCATTGAGCACGTGGGCGCCGGTGCGAAGCGTCCCGGAGTACACCCGGAAATATGTCAGCCGTCCGACGTAGGGGTCGGACATGATCTTGAACGCCAGAGCGGAGAAGGGCTCGTCGTCGGCGGGCTGCCGGACGGCGCTCTCCCGAGTGCCGGGCACGAGTCCCTCCATGGGCGGGACGTCCAGCGGCGACGGGAGGTAGTCGACGATGGCGTCGAGCAGGGGCTGGACGCCCTTGTTCTTGAACGCCGACCCGCACAGCACCGGCGTCCCCTCCACGGCCAGCGTCGCGTCCCGGAGCGCCTCGCGGAGCTGCCCGGGCTCAGGCTCATGGCCCTCCACGTAGCTCGTCATGAGCTCCTCATGGTGGTCCGCGAGCTGCTCGTAGAGCTTGTGGCGCCACTCCAGCGCGGTCTCACGCATGTCCTCGGGGATCTCGACGGTCTCCCAGTCTTCGCCCTTCTCGGAGACCCAACGCAAGCCCTTCATGTCGACGAGGTCGATGACCCCGGCGAACGACCCCTCGGTTCCCCACGGGAGCTGGACGACCAGCGGCTTGCCGCGGAGGCGGTCTTCGATCATCCCCACCGTTCGCTCGAAGTCCGCGCCGGTGCGGTCCATCTTGTTGATGAAGCAGACCCTGGGAACCTTGTACCGGTCGGCCTGCCGCCACACGGTCTCCGACTGCGGCTCGACGCCGGCCACGGCGTCGAACACCGCGACCGCCCCGTCCAGCACTCGCAGCGACCGCTCGACCTCCATGGTGAAGTCCACGTGGCCGGGCGTGTCGATGATGTTGATCCAGTGCTCCTTCCACAGGCACGTGGTGGCGGCGGAGGTGATCGTGATGCCTCGCTCCTGCTCCTGGACCATCCAGTCCATGACCGCGGTGCCCTCGTGGACCTCGCCGACCTTGTAGGTCTTGCCGGTGTAGTAGAGGATCCGCTCGGTCGTCGTGGTCTTGCCCGCGTCGATATGGGCCATGATCCCGATGTTCCGGGTCCTGGACAGGGGGTACTCCCGGATGACCAGACCCTTCTGGCCGCCCCGCTGACCCTTCTCGACGTCTTGTGCTGCCTTGGCCATCTCCATCTTCCTCGCCGGCGTCGCCAACCCTCAGATCACCACCGGTAGTGGGCGAACGCCTTGTTCGCTTCGGCCATCTTGTGGATGTCCTCGCGACGCTTCACCGCGGCCCCCTGTCCTTGCGAGGCCTCCATCAGCTCGCCCACCAGCCGGTCGGCGATGGTGTGCTCCTTCCGCTGCCGCGCGTAGTTCACGAGCCACCTGAGCGCCAGCGTCGTCCCCCGGTTCGGTCGAACCTCCACCGGCACCTGATAGGTCGCTCCCCCCACCCGGCGGGACCGGACCTCCAGCAGGGGACGGGCGTTGTCCACCGCCTTCTTGAGCGTCAGAACCGGGTCGTTGGCCGTCTTCTCGCTGATCGCGTCCAGGGCCTGGTACACCACCCGCTCGGCCAGGGTCTTCTTGCCGCTGAGCATGAGCTTGTTGATGAGCTGGGTGACCAGCGCGTTCTGGTAGATCGGGTCCGGCTCGACCTCGCGCCTGGAAGCAGCACCGCGCCTCGGCATCTCCCCCTCCTATGCCGTCTTCTTCGCGCCGTACTTCGAACGGGCCTTGCGCCGGTCGCTAACTCCTGCGGTGTCCAGGGCGGCGCGGATGATCTTGTAGCGCACGCCGGGGATGTCCTTCACCCGTCCTCCACGGACGAGGACGATGGAGTGTTCCTGGAGGTTGTGGCCGATGCCGGGGATGTAGGCGGTGGCTTCTATTCCGCTGGTCAGGCGGACACGAGCGACCTTTCGAAGCGCCGAGTTCGGCTTCTTGGGCGTGGTCGTGTACACGCGGGTACAGACCTCCCGGCGCTGCGGAGAGCCCATGAGCGCTGGGCTCTTCGTCTTGCCCCGGGCGGCCTTGCGACCACTCCGAACCAGTTGCTGCGTCGTAGGCATGTCCGTCCCGTCGTTACCGTCTCCCTGTCAGTTTCCAGAAGAGGCCCAGGCAAACAGCCCTGGGCTCCCCCGGAGACGCAGAGTGAATCGCGCAGCCCAAACGGGC
>DASZKM010000139.1:0-1710 GCA_035947055.1 Actinomycetota bacterium | reverse complement strand
GGGCGCGGGCGCGCGCCTCCTCGTCGGACAGGGCCAGCACCTTTCGGAGGGCCATGGTGATGTTCTGCGACGCCGTCTTATGCGGGAAGAGATTGAAAGCCTGGAACACGATCCCGATGTGCGCTCGGACCTGATCCAGATTCGTCCGAACGTCGGTGAGCTCGGTATCGCCGAACCACACCCGGCCTTCGGTCGGCTCCTCCAGGAGGTTGATGGTCCGCAGGAGGGTGGACTTGCCCGAGCCTGAAGGGCCGATGATCACCAGGACTTCCTGGGGCCGGACCTCGAGGTCGATGCCCTTGAGCACGTGCAACTCCCCGAACCACTTGTGGATCCCCTCCAGGCGGACCACCGGCTGGGCCATGGGCTAGATCACTCCCACCAGACCGCTGCGGAGGCGGCGTTCGACCGCATTCACCAGGCGGATGAGAGGCAGCGTGACGATGAGATAGCCGGCTGCCGCCGCCGTGAAGAACGAGGCGTTGAACGTCGCCGAATACCCCTCCCGAGCCTGGGTGAACAGCTCGAAGTTGTCGGCGGCCAGCCCCAGGACGATGACCAGCGACGTGTCCTTGATGAGGATGACGAACTCGTTCATCAGCGGAGGGATCACTCGTCGGACGGCCTGGGGAACGATCGCGTAGCGCATCGACTGAAGGTAGGTCATCCCCAGTCCGCGTGCCGCTTCCATCTGCCCCCGCTCGATCGATTGGATGCCCGCCCGGAACACCTCGGCTGCGTATGCTCCGGTGTTCAGGACGAACACGACCATCGCCGCCAGGTAGGTGGGCGAAAGATGAAGCGCTCCCAGTCTCACGTCGGGGAAGCGGAACCCCAGGCCAAGCGACAGGCCGAACCAGAACACCGACAGCTGCCAGATGAGCGGCGTTCCTCGGAAGAAGTTGATGTACACGCGGGCGGGAGCCCGGACCACGGCGCGTTTCGACAGGACCAGGATCGATAAGAGCAGGCCGAACACGATCCCTCCGACCTCCCCCACCGCCGCGAGCAGGATCGTGTTGAACGCCGCTCGGACGAAAACATCACCGGAACCTCGCAGGAACTCGATGTTCGCGAAATGAAAGACGAAGCGATCCGGATTCCCCAGCCGCGTGAACACGAGGAAGATCGCGGCGAAGACGACGGCTTCCAGCCCCAGGATGGCTCCGGACACGGCCTGCTCCCGAGAGCGTTTCGTCGGCATCCGGCGGTACGTCACGTAGCCGGCCGCCGCGGCGACCGCTCCGAGCAGCGCCCCGCCGATAACGAGGCCGAACGTGGTGGGCGCCAACAGGACGTCGACGATGACCGTGTACGGCACCAGTCCCTGGATCGCGGCCATGGCCAGGGGACCGAGAACGATCAGGGCCATACCGCCGACGGTCGCCATCCGGGCTTTCAGACGGACCTCCGGCAGATGACGCCGGCGCAGAACGACGAACCCACTCGCGGCAAGGACTACTCCCACCACGGCGAGGACGATGCTGGGGGGCGACACCAGGTCGCTGGCCACGGTGTCGCTGGCCGCGAGCCCGGCCCGGCCGACCAGGACCAACGGGCCCAGGAGCACCACGGCGATGCTCGCGGCTCCACCCCCGAGCAACCACCGACCCGTGGTCTCGAGCGTCCTGTCTCCGTCCGGAACTGCGCGCGTCTCGGCTGCCTGATCGACGGCCATCTCTGCTCCCGACGAACGAGGGCCCGCCCGTT
>DASZKM010000138.1:0-4638 GCA_035947055.1 Actinomycetota bacterium | reverse complement strand
CGCCCGCAGACCCGTGACCTCGCCCCAGGTCCTGGGACGCGCGTACGCATCGGCCCCGGACCCGGACCTGGCCCGGGTGGCCATCTCCCGGATCGGGGAGGACCCGCAGGCGCGCCGGGTGTTGGACGACCCGGCGGCCCTGGCGCCGGCGGCCCGGCTGCTCGGCTACTCGACCGCGGTCACCGACTTCCTCGTGGCCCATCCGGAGGAGACCGCCCTGTTCCTGGATCTCGTCCCCCGCGTCCGGGCGGACCTGGTTGCCGAGGCGTCCGGAGACGTGGAACGCCACGGGGCGCAGTCGGGCCTGCGGCGGTTCCGGCACCGGGCCCTGTATCGCGTGGCCGCCCGGGACCTCGAAGGCGCCGCGCTCGAGGAGGTCGTTGCCGAGGTCTCTGCGATCGCAGATGCCTGCCTGGAGGCCGCCGCCATCCAGGCGGGCGGGGGTCTGGCCGTGATGGCCCTGGGCAAGCTGGGAGGCACGGAGCTCAACTACGCCAGCGACGTGGACGTGGTGTTCGTCCACGGCGATCAGGGGGGAGACGCTCAAACGGAGGCCGCCCGGCGGGCGGGCCGAGTGGTGGCCCTGCTGGCCGAACCGACAGAGGAGGGCGTGGCCCTGCGCGTGGACACCGCGCTCCGGCCCGAGGGACGGTCCGGCCCGTTGTCCCGGTCGTTCCCCGCCACGGTCGAGTACTACCGGCGGCACGCCGCCACGTGGGAGCGACAGGCGTGGCTGAAGGCCCGGCCCGTGGCCGGCGATGTCGAGCTGGGGCACCGGCTCCTGGACGAGCTCGGGCCGGTCATCTACCCCGAGGATCTGGAGCCCTCCGCGATCGACGACGTCCGGGCCATGAAGGTTCGGATCGAGGAATACGTCCGGGCCCGGGGCAAGACGGCGGTCTCGGTGAAGCGAGGGCGCGGCGGCATCCGTGACGTGGAGTTCGCCGTGCAGCTCCTGCAGCTGGTGCACGGGCGACGCGATCCCGTGCTGCGCGAGACGAACACGCTGCGGGCGCTGGCGGCGCTCGCGGAGCAGGGCTACGTGGCTGAGGCCGACGCCCAGACCCTTGCGAACGGATATCGGTTCCTGCGAACGCTCGAGCACCGCCTCCAGCTGGCCCGCGAGGTCCAGACCGACGATCTTCCCGACGACGAGTCATCTCTTCGTCGCGTCGCCCGGTCGATGGGGATGAGCGGTGCCGCGGAGCTCCGCGAGGCCCACCTCAGAAACACCGAAGTCGCTCGGGGTATCCACGAGCGGTTGTTCTACCGGCCGCTGCTGGAAGCCTTCGCCGGGGCCCGGGCCCCGCGGCCCGCGGTCGAACGGTCATCGACCGAGGAGCTGCTCGGGGGACTGGGGTTCCGCGATCCCGCTGCCGCGTACGAGAGCTTCGCGCGAACCGTGCGGCCCGCTACCCGGCTGGGCCGGGTCCTGGCCCATGTGTTTCCGGTGGTCGCCCCGGCGCTGGCCCTGGCCGCCGAACCCGACGCCGCCGTGATCCGATTCGAGCGAGTGGCCCGGGCCCTGGAGGAGGCCAGGGAGGCCGCGGACGACATCGCCTCCGATCCCGGTCTGGCCGAGCGGCTCGCCCGGCTGGTGGCCGTCTCTTCGTGGGCGTCCGATCTGCTGGCCGGCCGGGCCGGTCCGCTCCTCCGGCTCATCCAGGGGGACGGCGAGGCTCCCGCCCGCGACTACCTTGTCCAGGTCGCGGCGCTGTACGCGGCCGGCGAGCTGAAGGTCCCCCAGTCCGGGCGGGGGCTGGCACGCGTGGCCGACCCGGTGATCGGGGAAGCGGTGGCGGAGGCCGGCCCACGGATTCCATTCGCGGTCATCGGGTTCGGGAAGCTCGGTGGTGAGGAGCTCAACTTCGCGTCGGACCTCGACGTGATGTTCGTGTACGAGGGCGACGGGCCCGACGCGTTCGAGGAAGCGGGCCGGGCCGCCGAAGCGGTCCTGGCCGGGATCCGCGACCGGGGGTTCGAGGCCGACCCCGATCTTCGACCAGAGGGTCGCAACGGCCCGCTGGCCCGGTCCATGGCCGCCTACCTCGAGTACTGGCAACGGTGGGGCCAGACCTGGGAGTTCCAGGCCCTGCTGAAGGCGCGGCCCGTGGCCGGCGACGAGGCGCTGGGCCGCCGGTTCGTGATGGCCGCGGAGGACGTCGCGTATCCCGACATCCTGCCGGTGGAACGGGTGGCCGAGATCCGCCGGATGCGTGTGCGGATGGAGGAGGAGCGGGTCCGCCCGCCGGATGCCCGCCGGTACCACTTCAAGCTTGGCCATGGTGGGCTCGCCGATGTGCAGTTCTCGGTCGAGCTGATGCAGCTCCGGCATGGACGTCGAGTGCCGGAGGTCCGTCAGCGACACACGCTCGACGCGCTCGAGGCCCTGGCCCGGGAGCGGCTGATCGAGGACAGCGTCAGCATCGCGCTGGGCGAGGCGTACGTGTTCCTGAACGAGGTGAAGAACGCCCTGGAGATCGACCGGCGGGTCCCCGCGGAGGCGCTGCCGCGCTCCCCGGAGGATCAGCTTGCCCTGGCGCGGCGCCTCGGGTACGAGGAGTTCGCCAGGGCTCGGTTCCTGGAGGATTACCGCCGCATCACCAGGCGTTCCCGCCGGGCCATGGAGCGCGTGTTCTACGGCGACGAGGACTGACCCGCCACCGGCGTTGTGCACGTCCACAAAGGGGTGCTCGGTCCCCGTCGGGAATCCTTGAAGGGCCCGTTCCATGACCAGATCACGCCCCGTACTCGGTCCGGCCGTGGCCACCGCCCTGGTGGCCGCCCTCGCCTGGCACGCGCCCGCCGCCGCCCAGGGCCCCTGCGAGGACCCGGCCGCGGAGCACGTCGAGCCCGTTCCGGCATGTGGACGCACGACTGTGACCGGGCCTCGTGGAGCGACGCTCCGGCTTCACGTCGCCGAGGAGACGGTCCTCGATCTATCGACCGCTGGGTCCCCGGCGACGTTCCGGAACACGGTGCTGCGCGGCGACGGCCCGGCCCAGGGATTCCTGCTGACCGACAACGTGCTGCCCTCCGACGGCGGCAAGTATGTGTACGTGTGGCATCTGGTTCGGAGCCTCTCCCGCTCGGTCCAGGACTACGCGGAAGGCAACTTCGAGCTGCGCGGGAGCGGGATGTTCGTCATCCCCGCGGGCACGTACTCGCTGTACATCATCAGCGACGGGAATCCGGTCACGCTGACGCTGCCGTTCGAGGGCCGGACCGGAGCCGCTTCCTACCAGGCGTCGCGCGTGCTGTTGCTCGACTTCCGCATCCTGGATGACCGGATCCCCGACCCGATCGGCCAGAACAACGTGTGGTCCGCGGGCCACGCGGGCACGTTCCGGGGCCCGGGGTTCCACGCCATGACGTGGTCCGCAGTGGGAGAGCTTCCCGACGTCGCTGCGGCGGCGGGGTCGTGCTACTACTTCGGGCGTCCCCAGAACGACAACACCGCGTACCTTCCCGGATGCCCGAACAGCCTCACCGAGGACATCCTGGCGAACCAGGTGTTCCAAGGCGGGGCGACGGCCGACACACCGGTCCAGGCGTTCACATCGGCGTTCTCCGGGCCCGGGGGACGGGCCATCGGCTGGTGGCGGGCCAGCGCGGAGCCGCTGGAGCGCATCGCGGCGCTGAGCTACTTCTTCGAGCTCGATCCGGCGTTCACGCCCGAGCCGAAGCCCGGGACCTGATCGCCCCGGGCTCCGATCGGCGGTCGCTCAGATATCGCTGTAGAGCGAAAACTCGAACGGGTGCGGTCGCAACCGGACCTCATCCACCTCGTTCTTCCGCTTGTACTCGATGTAGGTGTCGATGACGTCCTGGGTGAACACCCCGCCCTCCAGCAGGAACTGGTGGTCGTTCTCCAGCGCGTCGAGCACTTCCTCCAGCGACCCGGGCACCTGCTTGACCTGGGCCGCTTCCTCCGGCGGGAGGTCGTACAGGTCCTTGTCGATGGGGTCGGGCGGCTCGATCTTGTTCTTCACCCCGTCCAGGCCCGCCTGGAGCATCGCCGCGAAGGCCAGGTACGGGTTGCACGACGGATCCGGTGACCGGAACTCCACTCGCTTGGCCGCGGGCGTCTTGTAGTACACCGGGATCCGGGCGCAGGCGGAGCGGTTCCGCTGTGAATACACCAGGTTGATCGGCGCCTCGTACCCCGGGACCAGACGCCGGTACGAGTTGGTGGTGGGCGCGGCGAAGGCCAATAGCGCGGGCGCGTGAGCCAGCAGCCCGCCGATGTACCACCGGGCCATGTCCGAGATCTGCGCGTAGCCCAGCTCGTCCCAGAACAGGTTCTCGCCGCCGCTCCACAGGCTCTGGTGGGTGTGCATCCCCGAGCCGTTGTCCATGAAGATCGGCTTGGGCATGAACGTGACGGTCTTGCCGGCGGCCCGGGCGGTGTTCATGACCACGTACTTGTACTTCATGACATTGTCCGCGGTCTTGAGCTGCGTGTCGTAGCGGATATCGATCTCCGCCTGCCCGGCGGTGCCCACCTCGTGGTGGTGGACCTCGATCTGGATGCCGGCCTTCTCCATCTCTAGGACGATCTCGCTGCGCAGGTCCTGCAGCTTGTCCATGGGCGGGACGGGGAAGTAGCCCTCCTTGAAGCGCGGCCGGTAGCCCAGG
>DASZKM010000137.1:0-3853 GCA_035947055.1 Actinomycetota bacterium | reverse complement strand
ACGCTGACCGTGGTTGACGCCGAGGGGGCAGCGGTGTTCCCGCACACGGTCGTGATTGCGGAGGAGATGGCCGAGGTCACCCTCATCGACCGGGTCACGTCGCCGGACATGGAGGCCGCGCTGTCGGTGGCGGTGACCGAGATCTTCGCCGGGCCCGCCTCGAAGGTCCGTTACGTCTCGCTCCAGGAATGGGGGGCCGGCGTCACCCACCTGGCCGTGCAACGAGCCACGCTGGACCGCGACGCCGAGCTCCGGTCGACGGCCGTGTCGTTCGGGGCCGCGCTGTCCCGCACCGAGGTCGAGGCCGTCATGGCGGGGCCCGGTGCGTACAGCGAGATGCTCGGCGTGTACTTCACCGACGGCACGCAACACTTCGACCACCGCTCGCTCCAGGATCACGTCGCCCCGAACTGCACCAGCGATCTGCTGTACAAGGGCGCCTTGAAGGATGCCTCGCGGGCGGTGTACTCGGGTCTGATCCGGGTGCACCCGGGGGCTCAGAAGACCGACGCGTTCCAGACCAACCGCAACGTGGTGCTGTCGGACGATGCCAAGGCGGATTCCATCCCGAACCTGGAGATCGAGGCCAACGACGTGCGGTGCTCGCATGCCGCCAGCGTGGGACCGGTGGACGAGGACGTGCTGTTCTACCTCCAGTCCCGGGGCATCCCTCGCGATGAGGGGGAGCGGCTGGTGGTCACCGGGTTCTTCCAGGAGGTCCTGGACCGTATCCAGGTGGAGGACGTCCGGGGTGGCCTGGAGCAGGCGATCGAGGACGAGCTTCGTGGGAAGCACTGATGCCGCTGGTGCCGGTGTGCCGGACGAACGACGTCCCCGTGGGCGAGGCCCGGCGGTTCGAGGTGGACGGTCGAGAGATCGCCGTGATCAACCTGGGCGAGGAGGGGTTCCGGGCCCTGGGCGACATCTGCTCGCACGCTCACGCGCATCTGCACGAGGGGGAGATCGACACGGACTTCGGGACCATCGAGTGTCCGCGCCACGGCTCCACGTTCGACGTGGAGACGGGCAAGCCGAAGAGCCTGCCGGCCACGGCGCCGGTACCCGCCTACCCGGTGAAGGTTGAAGACGACGAGGTGAAGGTGGAGATCGACCATGAGTGAGAACGGAACCGCAACGCTGGAGATCCGCGGACTGCACGTCGCGGTGGAAGGAAAGGACATCCTCCAAGGCGTGGACCTCACGGTCCGGCAGGGAGAGATCCACGCGCTGATGGGTCCGAATGGCTCGGGCAAGTCCACGCTGGCCGGGGTGATCATGGGTCGCACCGGATACGACATCACCGCCGGCGATGTCCTGTTCCGCGGCGAGAGCATCCTGGGAGTGACGCCGGACGAACGAGCGCGCCGGGGCCTGTTCCTGGCGTTCCAGTACCCGGTCGAGGTTCCGGGGGTCTCGGTGGTGAACTTCCTTCGGTCCGCATACAACGCGGTCAAGAACCCCACCGGTGATGAGGAAAAGAAGATGTCCGCGCTGGCGTTCCGGAAGCTGCTCAAGGAGAAGATGGCGCTGGTCGGCGTGGATGACGACATGGTCCGCCGGTACGTCAACCAGGGTTTCTCCGGCGGCGAGAAGAAGCGCATGGAGACACTGCAGCTCGCCGTGCTGGACCCCGAAGTGGCCATCCTGGACGAGACGGACTCGGGCCTGGACATCGACGCCCTGAAGGCCGTGGCCGGGGGCATCAAGCAGCTTGCCGGACCGGACCTGGGCCTGCTGCTCATCACGCACTACCAGCGGATCCTCGAGTACGTGACGCCCGACCGGGTCCACGTCCTCATGGCCGGACGCATCGTCCGCGAAGGCGGTCCCGAACTGGCCCGCGATCTGGAGGCCAAGGGATACGAGGGCCTTCGGACCGAGCTGGGGATCGAGGTCGGCACCGACCATGCGGCGTCCGGAGCTCCCGCCGACACGGGGGGGCATAGCATGAGCTCAAGGAAGCAGGGGTCACCATGAATCCAACGAGGATCCGCGCTGAGTTCCCCATCCTGTCGCGTCAGATGGCCGGCAAGCCGCTCGTCTACCTGGACAGCGCAGCCTCGTCGCAGAAGCCCCGCCAGGTGCTGCAGGCGCTGAACGAGTTCTACGAGCAGCACTACGCCAACGTCCACCGGGGCATCTATCCGCTGGCCGAGGAGGCCACGTCTCTGTACGAGGGCGCCCGGGACAAGCTTGCCGCGTTCATCGGCGCCCCGGACACCCGGTCGATCGTGTTCACCCGAGGGACGACGGAGTCGATCAACCTCGTAGCTCATGGCTGGGGCCGGAAGTTCCTGGGGGAGGGCGACGAGATCGTCCTCACGGAGATGGAGCACCACTCCAACATCGTCCCGTGGCAGCTGTGCGCCAGGGACATGGGAGCGGTGATCCGCTACGCCCCCATCACCGACGACGGCCTGCTCGAGCTGGACTCGGTCGCCACGGTCATCACCGGCCGGACGAAGATGGTGGCGCTCACGGGACAGTCGAACGTGCTCGGAACGCTGCCGCCGTTGCGGGACATCATCGAGGCCGCCCACGAAGCGGGCGCGCGCGTACTCGTTGATGGCGCGCAGTTCGTGTCCCACAACCCCGTAGACGTCACCGAGCTGGACGTGGACTTCCTGACGTTCTCCGGACACAAGATGCTCGGCCCCACCGCCTCGGGGGGCCTGTACGGACAGCTCGAGCTCCTGGAGTCGATGGATCCATTCATGGGCGGGGGCGAGATGATCGAGGAGGTCCAGGCCGACACCTCGACCTACAAGGAGCCGCCGTGGCGGTTCGAGGCCGGAACGATGAACATCGCCCAGATGGTCGGGCTCGGCGTGGCGGTCGACTACCTCTCCGAGCTGGGCATGAAGAACGTTCGCGAGCACGAGCGAGAGATCACCGCGTACGCCATGGAGAAGCTGAACGAGGCCGGAGCGCGGATCTTCGGCCCGTCGGACCCCGACGCCCGCGGCGGCGCGGTCTCCTTCTGGTACCGGGATGTTCATCCGCACGACCTGGCCACGGTGCTGGGACAGGAGGGGGTGGCCATCCGGGCCAGCCACCACTGCGCTCAGCCGCTGATGCGCCGGCTGGGTGTGCCGGCCACCGCCCGCGCGTCGTTCTACGTGTACAACACGCAGGACGACGTCGACCGGCTGATCGAGGCGCTGGGCAAGGCCCGGGAGGTGTTCGGCTAGTGTCGCTGGACGATCTGTACAAGGAAGTCATCCTCGACCACTACAAGAGTCCGCGGAACAAGCGGCCGCTCTCGGACGCCACGGTGTCGCGCCACAAGAACAACCCGCTGTGCGGCGACGAGATCACCGTCCACGCCAGGGTGGAGGACGGGAAGATCACCGAGGTGGCGTTCGAGGGCCAGGGATGCTCGATCTCCCAGGCGTCGGCCTCCATGCTCACCGAGAGCGTGGCCGGGAAGACGGTGGACGATGCCAAGGGGTTGGCGTCCGAGTTCCGCTCGATGATGGAGGGGAAGGCCGATCCCGACGAGGACGCCTTCGGCGATCTGCTGGCGCTGAAGGGCGTGGTGAAGTACCCGGTCCGTATCAAATGCGCGGTGCTCGGCTGGGACGTGCTCCAGGAAGCGCTGGGCGAGCCGGCCGAACCGATCCCCTAAGGGGACGAGCGAAGGCTTCGCAGGATCGTTTCCGCCAGGCGGACGTCGCCGCCCGTCCGCAGCAGACCCTCGTACAGGCAGACCTCCGGATCGGCCCGGCCCCCTGCCACCGACGCCAGGGCGTAGCCCTGGCCCTCGATGACCGCGTCGGGCTCCTCGCCGGGTGAGGCCGCGCCGCGCGCCTCCAGGGCCTGGGTCCATCTCCCTCCACCGACGCCGCCGAGC
>DASZKM010000136.1:0-4238 GCA_035947055.1 Actinomycetota bacterium | reverse complement strand
TCCTGTCCGACGCTGGGGGAGACGACACCTACTCGCTGGACCTCTCGGCGAATTCGAGCGTTTCGCGGTCGGTCTCTGATGCGTGTGCCCAGCCCTGCGTACCGGCGCCCGCCGTAGCGATCGCCCCGCCGATCACCGCGGCGGGGCAGGGGTACGGGGCGACGGGCGCGCTGGGGCTGGTCGAGGATGCCGCCGGGAACGACACGTACCGGGTCCGGCTGCACCAGTCGGCTACGGCCGTCGCTCGTGATGACCGAACCCAGCCCGGCGCCGAGGTTCTCTCCGGCCACGCCGGCGTGTCGGGTCCGACGTATCGCGGCCAGGGCGCGGCGATCGGGGCCGGCGCCGGCTCGACCATCGACTCGCAGGGGAACGACAAATACGAGACCGTCATCACGGCCTCCACCGAGGTTCGGGGTCACGCCGCGATCGCCGCGAACGAGCCGTCGGTCTCCGTCAGCGGTGGAAGGGCGAAGGCGCTTGTCCAGGGGGCCGCGGGCACCACCGGATCGGCCGGAGGGCTGATCGACCTCGGCGGCTACGACGTCTACTCCGCCTCGGTGTCGTCGTCGATGGCGCGGAACGAGGCAGAGCCCGTCGCCGGGGCGGTGATGGTCGATGCGCAGGCCGCCGTGGAAGACGGCGGCAATGCCGTCGGCGTGGCCGTCGACCTCGACGGGGTCCAGGACGACATGTACAGCACCACACCGGCCACGCCCGCCTGCACCGGTGTTCGGGGGCAGGCGGTCTGGCAGGACTGCGGCCGCGTCGGGATCGGAGTGAACGCCTAGCGGCTCAGCCGTGACCGCAGGGCGGCCACCTGGTGTCGCACCGACTCCGGCGAGGGGCCGCCGGGCGTTCGCCGGGCCGCGACGGATGCCTCCGCGCTCATGGGACCGACCTGGGCGCCCAGGTCCTCGCGTTCTTGCTCGGTGAGATGGAGGAGGGTTCGCCCGTCCGACTCCAGGTGAGCAACGAGCTTCCCCACCTGCTCGTGCGCCTCACGGAACGGCACGCCGACCCGTACGAGTCCTTCAGCCAGGTCCGTGGCCAGGATGAAGCCTTCCTGGGCCGCGGCCCGCATCCGTTCCGTGTCGAACGCCAGCGTCGAGATCATCGCCCGGACGGCCTCGAGGGCCGGTGCCAGGACGTCGTGGGCGTCGAACACCGCCGCCTTGTCCTCCTGCAGGTCCCGGTCGTACGCGATCGGCAGGCCCTTCAGGACCGTGGCCAGGGCGACCAGGTCGCCGAGGACCCGTCCGGCCTGAGCCCGTGCCAGCTCCGCCACGTCGGGGTTCCGCTTCTGCGGCATGCTGCTCGACCCCGTGGCGTGCGCGTCGGCCGGACGGGCGAACGCGAATTCCTGACTGGTCCACAGCACGAGATCCTCGCCCAGGCGAGAGAGATGCAGGGCGACGTGCAGGCAGGCGGCCAGGAATTCCACAGCGAAATCCCGGTCGGCCACGGCGTCGATGGAGTTCTCGAAAGGACCACCGAACCCGAGGTCCTGCGCGGTGCCGGCCGGGTCGATCCCCAGCGATGATCCGGCCAGGGCCCCGGCGCCCAACGGTGACGTATCCGCGGCTCGGGAGGCGCGCTCAAAGCGCTCGACGTCCCGGAGAAGCGGGAAGGCATGAGCCAGGAGGTGGTGTCCCAGCGTCACCGGCTGCGCCCGCTGCAGATGTGTGTAGCCGGGCATGACGTCATCGGCGTGCTGCTCCGATCGCTCGACCAGAGCCGCGGCCAGGCCCCGGACCTTGCCGGCCAGCTCCGTGGTTGCCTCCTTGATCCACAGACGAAGGTCCGTGGCCACCAGATCGTTGCGGCTCCGGCCGGCATGGATCCGGGCGCCGAGGTCCCCGAGCCGTTCGGTGAGCACACGTTCCACAGCGACGTGGACGTCTTCGTCGTCGTCGCGGAACGGGAAGCGCCCGGCCGCGGCTTCCGCCATGAGACCGTCGAGCTCGGAGGTCAGCCGAGCCAGTGAGTCGCCGTCGAGCAGCCCGGCCCGGTTCAGGGCCGTCGCGTGGGCACGGGTGACCAGGAGGTCGGGCCCGATGAGGCGGCGATCCAGCGTGGAGCGAGTGAAGGTCGCCGCTTCCGGGGCGGGCCCTTCCGTGAACCGGCCGGACCATACCGTCTCGGTGCGCGTGGGTTCGTCGTTCGACTGGCCGTCCCCCTCCCGCCGTGGGTCGAGCCCCGCCGCAGGGTGGTCGGCGGCCGGGCCGTCCACCCGCGACGGGGCCGGGCTCACGGCGGGCGAGGGGGCCTCGGTGGGTTCGGGCTTCGCCCGGGCCGTGCCGACCGCCTCTGACGTACCCGCGGTGCGGCCGGCCCACACCCGGAGCGGCAGCGACCACAGCGCCACGAAGCCCTGGGCCTGGCGGTGGTCGAAGCGGTCCGCGTCCCGGTCGTAGGTGGCCAGCGACAGGTCGTACAGCCCGGTGGGGCTTCGCCGTCCGGCGACGGAGCAGGATCCCTTGTAGAAGCGGAGGCGGACCTCCCCGGTCACCCGCTGCTGCGTCTCGGCCATGAACGCGCGGAGCGCGCCGTGCAGCGGGCCGTGCCACTGGCCGTAATAGCAGAGCTCCGCCCACCGCCGCTCCAGCGAGCTCTTCTCGTGAGCGAGATCCCGCTCCAGCGTGAGGTCCTCCAAGTCGCGGTGCGCGGCGATGAGGGCCAGCGCTCCCGGGGCCTCGTACAGCTCGCGGGACTTGATGCCCACCAGGCGGTTCTCGATCATGTCGATGCGTCCGAATCCGTGGCCGCCCCCCACGTGGTCCAGCCGGGCTACGGCGTCGGCCATCGACAGCGGCTCGCCATCCACGGCCACGGGAGTTCCGGCTTCGAACGAAACCGTGACCTCCACGCCCTGATCGGGTGCCGCGTTCGGATCGGTGGTCAGCGCGAACGCGTCGGACGGGGGATCGGACCAGGGATCCTCCAGGGGTCCGCATTCAACCGTGCGCCCCCACAGGTTTTCGTCGACGGAGTACGTGTTGGCCTCCGACGACACGGGGATGCCCCACGTCCGGGCCAGCTCCAACGACTCCTCGCGGGACCGGGCGGCCTCGCGCACGGGAGCCAGCACTTGGAGATCCGGACCCAGCGCGGCGAAGGTGGTCTCGAAGCGGACCTGGTCGTTCCCCTTCCCGGTGCATCCGTGGGCCACGGCGACGGCGCCCGATTCCTGGGCGATCCGGATCACCTCGGCGGCAATGAGCGGCCGAGCCAGCGCGGAGATCAGCGGGTACTTCCCCTCGTACAGGGCGTTGGCGTGGAGGGCGGGAAGGCAGAACGACTGAGCGAACGCCTGGCGGGCGTCGACGATCCGAAGCTCGGCTCCGGCCGCGTCGGCCCGCCGCCGAACCTCATCCGCATCGTAGGGCTGGCCCAGGTCCACGAGCGCGGCGATCACTTCGACCCCGCGTTCCTCGCGGAGGCTTCGAGCGGCCACCGACGTGTCGAGGCCGCCCGAGTACGCAAGGACCACTCGGCCCGTCACGACAGCCCCGCCAGGTCGCGCAGCGTACGAGCGGCTCGCTTGCCTCCTGCGGTCTCGCGGACCACGACCATGATCGTGTCGTCGCCGGCCACCGTTCCCAGGACGTCCTCGAGCTCTGAACGATCAACTCCCGAGGCAACCGCGTTGGCGGTACCGGGAAGCGTCTTGATGACCACGACGTTCCCCGACGCGTCGACGCTCGTGGCGAAGCCGCGGAGCAGCGAGTCGAGTGGAACCGTCGCATGGACCTCGCCGTTGCCGGCCGGGAGGTATCGCAGGCGGCCGTCCGAACCCCGGCCCCGCACCAGGCCGAGCTCCTCGAGGTCGCGGGAGATCGTGGACTGCGTTGCCCGATGGCCCAGCTTGGCCAGGCGGCGACGGATCTCCTCCTGGCTGGCCAGGGGTTCCCGGCGCACCAGATCCAGCAGCGCTTCCTGCCGCTGCCGTTTCATCGCCGGGCTTCCTCAACCGTCCGTGATGTCTCCACGGCGCCGGCGAATGCCTCGCAGAACGCGTCCACGGCACCGGCATCGACGGTGAGCGGAGGCGCTACCCGGACCACGTCCGGACCGGCCTCGGTGGCCAGGAATCCCCTGTCCAGGAGCGAGATCACCACGTCGTGCGACTTGCCCGCGCCGACCGGCACGCCGATGAGGAGGCCCAGGCCCCGGGGCCCCTCGTTCGGTCCCGCGGCGCCGACCACGGTGGTGAGTCCTTCCAGCAACTGTTCCCC
>DASZKM010000135.1:0-1950 GCA_035947055.1 Actinomycetota bacterium | reverse complement strand
GGACCGCGCGGTCCCTGGGCATCGATCAGAACCCAGAGCTACCAGTACACGGAGTACTACTCCGACAACGCGACCACTGTCGACGAGCGCGAGTACTACGACCTGTCCGCCGACCCGTTCCAGCTCACGAACCTGTTCGGGGACGCGTCCCGGAAGAACGATCCGTTCATCGGTTCTTTGGCAGCTGAGCTTCGAGACGTCCGGCGGTGCGCAGGCAGCGATTGCGTGGCGCTCCTGCAGCGGCCCGGGATCGCGTCACGATGCCCTGGAGGAGCCAAGGGCGCACATCATCTCGTCGGCAGCTCGGAGAACGACCGCATGGCTGGGATCGCCGGCGTCGACGTGGCCTGCGGCAAGGCCGGACAGGACAAGATCAACGGGGCCGGCGGACGAGATCGCCTGCTCGGCGGAGCGGGGAGTGACGTGATCAGCGGGGGCCCGGGCAACGACCTGCTGCTGGGCCAGGGCGGGCGTGACCTGTGCCGCGGAGGCTCCGGGCGGGACCGGTACCGGGGCTGCGAGCGGCGCGAAGAGGGCGGGGGGAAGAAACCCTAGCCGCCCGGCGCTACGATCCCTGCGCCCACGAGGGATTCACCGGCCCGATCCCCGAGCCGATCTCCAGGTGAGCCCGGATCGCCTCGGTGACGAACGCCTTCCCCGCCTGAACCGCGGCGAGCAGGTCATCTCCCCGGGCCAGGTGCGCGGCGATGGCCGCCGACAGAACACAGCCGGTTCCATGCGTATGCGGCGTATCGATGCGTTCGGCGGAGATGGGCTGGACGCCGTCCGAGGTGACCAGCAGATCGGTCGCGTCGTGACCCTCGAGGTGTCCCCCCTTGACCAGCACCGCCCCGGGCCCCAGCTCGAGGATGGCCACGCCCGCCCGTTCCATGTCCTGGTCCGTCTGGACCGGAAAGCCGGCAAGCCCGGCAGCTTCGGGAAGGTTCGGGGTCACCAATGAAGCCAGCGGCAGGATCCGCTTCCTCAGCGCATCGACAGCTTCGTCCTGCAGGAGCGGGTGGCCGTGCTTCGACATGAACACCGGGTCGACCACCAGGTTCGGCAGGCGGACCTCGGCCGCGGCGTCGGCCACCGCCTCGATGATCGGCGCCGAGGCCAGCATGCCGGTCTTCGCCGCGTCCATCCCGATGTCGGTGGCCACAGCGCGGATCTGCTCACCCACGGTGTCTGGATCGACCTCCTGGTACCCCGTCACGCCCTTCGTGTTCTGGACGGTCACCGCGGTGACGGCGCTCATACCCCACACGCCGAGCGCCTGGAACGTCTTGAGGTCCGCCTGGATGCCGGCTCCGCCACCGGAGTCCGAGCCGGCGATGGTCAGGGCCCGGGGCCTGGGAGCCGGAGACTCAGGCAAAGTGATCCCATCCCTTGGGTTCCAGCGGCACCTCTGTCCCGTCGGCCTGCACCGCCACGAGCCGGCCGGTGTCGGTGACCTCGCCGAGGGCGGTCAACGGCGTGGCGAACCGATCGCGCACCGCTCGTTGCGTCCCCTCCACGGCCTGGCCGGGCAGCGCGGCCAGCAGCTCGTAGTCCTCGCCCCCGTGCATCGCCAGGTCGAGCGGTTCCATGCCGACCATCGGCGCCACCTCGCCGAGGGCGGGACTCACCGGCACGTCCGACAGTCGGATCCGCGCCCCGACCGAGCTCTCCTCGCACAGCCGGGCCAGGTCGAGGGCCAGCCCGTCGGAGATGTCGATCATCGCAGTCGCCCCCGCCGCTGCGAGCGCCTGGCCCTCGCCCACCCGGGCCACCGGACGTTCGTGCATGGCCACCACGGCCCTCCCGGCATCGGTTGACAATGCCTGTTTCTGCCGCGCCTCCGGCGCGCGAGAGAGTCGAAGCCCCCCCGCCGATGCCCCCAGGGTTCCCGTCACCACGAGGGCGTCTCCGGGCCGAGCCCCCGAACGGGTCACGGATCGGCCCTTGCCG
>DASZKM010000134.1:0-10568 GCA_035947055.1 Actinomycetota bacterium | reverse complement strand
CGCGGCGCCGCGGATCGCCCGGCGGGGCAACTGCGGCGGGGCGATCGTGGCCTGACGGGCGAGCGGGCGTGGCGGAACAGGGGTCATGGGCTCCCTCCCTCTAGATGGCTCCGAACAGACCTGTTCGACAGGGATACCGGTATCCCTGCGTGAGGATGGTTGCCCTTGACGGGCGTGGCTGCTCCTGGTGGTGGTCCCTACGGGGTTCGAACCCGTGTCTCCACCTTGAGAGGGTGGTGTCCTAGGCCACTAGACGAAGGGACCGGCACCCAGATGGTATGGGACGCTCGGAGACCCGTCTATCAAGGCTCGGCCGGGAGGAGCCTGCGCTTAGGGCATCGGGTGGCTGCTACCATCAAACGCGCATTCCCTGGGCCGTGGGGTAACGGTAGCCCGGCTGACTCTGGATCAGCTAGTCCTGGTTCGAATCCAGGCGGCCCAGCCCAATTCTTTCGCCATAGGTCCTCATCCGGTGGCAGTTCGCGCAGACGACGTCGCACTTCTGGATCTCGGCAACCACTTGGGCGATTGCCCACGTCCGGAAGGTGTTCGCGATGTTGAAACGCTTCCGGGCTGGATCCCGGTGGTCGAAGTCCATTACGAAGACTGGGTACTGCACGCCGCAATCGGCACAAGGTCGAGCCTTTGCAGCCTCGATGATTCGCCGTACCTTGACATGCTGCCGCTTGTTTCGAGCACGCGCTCTCGCTCGATACCTCTCGGTGTTCCGAGCGTAGTGACGCCGCAGGTACTCGCGTCGGCAATCGATGCAGTGGGACTGGAGCCCATCCCGGTGTGCGAGATTCCTCGAAAAATCCGTGCGCGGTCTCTCGATTCCGCAGGACGGGCATCGCTTCACGCGACGAGTCTAGAGAGGGGGTCTGACACGGCGTTCGGGAGGTTGAGGCTTCGTCCCTCCGCTTGCTCCGGTGCATGGTGGCGCGTAGGGTTCCACCCCGTGGGGGTGGGCGCCTGAACAAGGGTTCGTTGGTTTCCGAGGTTTCCAAGAAGACGGACATCCCGCCGTCGTCGGTGGCCCGAGTGGTCGACGTGGCGATCGAGCTCGTGCGCCAGTCGGTGTCCAAGGGTGAGCGGGTGATCCTGTCGGGTTTCGGTACGTTCGAGCGCGTTCGCCGGAACGCCCGAACCGGTCGCAACCCCCGGACCAAGGAAGCGGTCGGTATCCCGGCCCGCAGTGTGCCCGTGTTCCGGCCCGCGCCCGCGTTCCGCGAATCGGTGGCCGGACGGCGCCGCGCTCCTCGCAAGTCGGCCCGGCGGACCCGCCGCTAAGCGTTAGTCCTCGAACGTCACGATCCGAAGGCCCCGGGCCACCTTCTTCCCGCCCTCGTCCGCGAGGTCGAACTTCACCCGCTGGCCGATGCGGAGGTATCGGATGCCGGCGCCTTCGACCGACCCCGGATCGATGGCCACCTCCTCTTCCGCGTCGGTGAGAAGCGTGCCCGTGCGGTTCTGCCGGTCGTAGTCCTTGATGGTCCCCTGGGCCACCGAACCTCCTAGTCGACCGGAACGATGAGCCTGTCGCGGAGGCCCAGCTCCAGGCATGCCGACCGGGTGCGGCTGGGTACCCGGCTCTCCAACAGCACCGCGATGTCCTCGGGGCGGTCGAGATCAAAGGCCAGCTCCGGACTTCGCACCACACCGAAGGGAACGCCCCGCAGCTCGGAGACCTCGCGGTGCTTGCGGAACGAATCGGTCCCGAACCGGGCCGGGATCACGCCGGGCGGACGGCGAAGGAGCACGTTGGTTCCGGCGTCGGAGACGGACGGGGCGGCCACGACGGGCCCCAGCGTGTGGAGAACGGAGGACAGCGCGTCGCCAGTGAGAAGTGGCAGGTCGCCGAGGACGACGGCCAGCGCGTCGGCGTTTCCCGCCTCCTTCTCCACCTGGTGCACGGCAGCCAGGAGCCCCGGTGCGTGCTCGGCCACCGGGCGGGCCCGCCGCCTCGCGGACACTTCCAGCACAGCTTGGTCCGGGGAGATGACCCACGTCTGCCACCCGGGGATCTCCAGGCACGCGTCGAGCACGTCCTCGAGCATGGCCAGCGTTAGCGCGGCGCGCTCGAGGGGACGAAGGCCGGCTGACAGGCGCCCCTTGGCGCGATCGAGCGACTTCACGGGGACCGCGATGACCCGCATGGGGGCGTCATCCTAGCCCGCGACCAGGGCCCGTACACGCACCCACGAGCGTTTCCGCACGGGAGCCTCGGGGAGCCAACGGTAGAATGGCACGCACCTCGACGAGGAGGTTGGGTGGCGCTCGAGCCCTGGTACGGCGCGATCAAAGGGGTCCTGGTCCCCCCGCTGAAGCTGTGGTTCAGCTGGCGATTCGAAGGGCTGGAGCACATCCCGCGGGAAGGGCCCGCCCTCGTGGCGTGCAACCACATCTCGTACTTCGACCCGCTGGCCCAGGGGTACTTCCTGGTGAAAGCGGGCCGCAATCCTCGTTTCCTGGCCAAGAGCGAGCTGTTCCGCAACCCGCTGCTTCGCACCGTGTTGAACGGGGCGCGGCAGATCCCCGTTCAGCGCGGAACCGGGGATCGCGGGCCGGTGGAGGCGGCCACCGCCGCCCTCCGGGCCGGCGAGCTCGTTCTCGTCTATCCCGAGGGAACGGTGACCACCAACCCCGACTTCTCGCCGAAGCGCGGCAAGACAGGAATCGCCCGGCTGACTCTGGCCACCCGGGTGCCCGTTATCCCGGTTGCCGTGTGGGGTTCCGCTCCCGTCTGGCAGCGTGGGGGTCATCGCAACCTGAAGTACGGACGACCGATCTACGTGAAGGCCGGGCCTCCGCTGGACTTCTCCCAGTACGAGGATCGGGCCCAGGAACCCGAGGTGATCCGTACGGTGACCGATCAGGTCATGGCTCAGCTATCGCTGCTGGTCGATGACCTACGGGCCCGGTACCCGAAGAAGCGGTGGGCGTGAGCCGCCCGCCGGGGAGCTGAGTGATGGAAACGCTCGATGGCGAGCGGGTCGACGAAACGGTTCGCGAGCCGACGTTCGACGACGTGCTTGCCGCTCGGTCCGTCCTCGAGCCGTACCTCAAGCCCACGCCGTTCTACGAGTCGATCTCGCTGGGGCGGACTCTCGGCCTCACGCTGTACATCAAGTACGAGAACCATCAGCCGATCGGTGCCTTCAAGGTTCGCGGAACGCTGAACAAGGTTCTCTCCCTGACCGATGAGGAGCGGGTCCGCGGGGTTGTCACCGCGTCGATGGGTAACCACGGCCAGGGGGTCTGCTACGCGGCCCGGCTGGCCGACGTCCAGGCCACGGTGGTCATGCCCGAGAAGGCCAACCCCGACAAGGCGGATGCCATGCGGAACCTCGGAGCCGAGGTCGTCCTGTGGGGCGACGACTTCGAGGAGGCCAACGAGAAAGCCCTGGAGCTGGAACAGGACAAGGGATTCATCTACTTCCACGCGGCGAATGACCCCTGGATCATCGCGGGCCACGGGACCGCGGGTTTGGAGATGCTCGAGCAGGAGCGGGATCTCGACACGCTGGTGGTCCCGGTCGGCGCGGGGGGACTGATCTCGGGCGTTTCGCTGGCCGCCAAGGCCCTGAATCCGGCGATCGAGATCATCGGGGTCCAGGCCAAGAACGTCGCCCCGTACGTCGACTCTCGGCGTCGCGGTCACCTGGTGAATGCGGTCTCGGCCAAGACGTTCGCCGAGGGGCTGGCATGCCGGTTCCCGACAGAGCTTCCGTTCCGGATGATCTCCCGGCTGGTCGACGATCTGATCGTCGCTTCCGAGGAGGAGATGCGGCGGGCCATCGTTCTGCTCCTGGAGAAGACGCACAACCTGGCCGAGGGGGCAGGCGCCGCGGGGACAGCGGGCGTCGTACGGCTGCACGAGCGGTTGGCGGGCAAGAAGGTCGGCACCATCCTGTCCGGCGGCAACTTGAATCGACACGTCCTGGAGCGCGCGCTGGCCGATCCGCAGACCTGGTAGCGGCGCCTGTCGGGCGCTCTCCACTAGGCTGGTGGCGATGGCGGAACGAGGGCGCGGGTTCACCACGCGGGCCATGCGGACCGAAGTCGACCTGGGCGAGGCCCGCCCGGCCTCGGTTCCGATCTACCAGACGTCGACCTATTCGTTCGAGGACCCGCAGGCCCTGGCCGAGCTGATCCGCCGGGGCAAGGACGCCGGGTTCGTGTACTCACGGTGGCACAACCCCACCCGGGACGCCCTGGAGAAGGTGGCCGCCGACCTGGAAGGCGGGGAGCGGGCGGTTTCCTTCAGCTCCGGAATGGCCTCCATCAGCACGACGCTGCTGGCGCTGGCCAGGGCCGGCGACCACGTGGTGTCCAGCCCCGCGCTGTACGGCGGCTCGTTCTCGCTGATGACGAAGCTCCTGCCGCGGTGGGGGATCGAGACCACGCTGGCGGATTCGCATCGCGTCGGCGACCTGGTCGACGCCATGCGCGCAAACACCCGTGCCTGTTACACGGAGACGATCGGCAACCCCCGGATGCAGGTCGCCGACCTGGAGGCGCTGTCGGCCGCGTGCCGGGAACGGAACATCGCCCTTGTGGTGGACAACACGTTCGCCAGCCCCTACCTGTGCAACCCCCTGGCCCACGGAGCGAACGTCGTCGTGCATTCCTCGACCAAGTACATCGGCGGGCATCACGACCTGACGGGCGGGTTGTCGATCGGCGACCACGAGACGTTGGGGGAGGTGCGCGAGCTGTCCATCGACCTGGGGGGCATCGCCGGCCCGTTCGACGCGTGGCTGGCCCTCCGTGGCGTGCAGACGTTGGCCCTTCGGATGGACCGTCACTGCGCCACGGCCCGAGCCCTGGCCCGGTTCCTGGAGGATCACGACAAGGTCTCCGCCGTGTGGTACCCGGGCTTGGAATCCCACCCGGACCACGAGATCGCCCGGAGGATGCTTCGCGACTTCTCCGGGATGCTCTCGTTCGAGCTGGCCGGGGGGCTCGAGGCCGGCCAGCGGTTCCAGGAGGCGCTCGAGGTCGCCCTGGTCGCTCCGTCGCTGGGAGGCGTTCACACGCTGGCGGTCCATCCGCCCACCGTGACGCACACTCAGATGACCTCGGAGGAGCGCGTGGCGCAGGGGATCACCGATGGTCTGGTTCGCGTATCGGTCGGCATCGAGGACAGCGAGGACGTCCTGGAAGACTTCGAACGGGCCCTGGAGAAGGCGTGACCCGACGGCGCCTTCGGGTGCTGGTCGTCTTCGGGGGACGCTCCGCGGAGCACGAGGTATCGGTGGTATCGGCGCGCTCGGTGGTCGATGCCCTGGACCGCGAACGCTACGACGTGGTCTGCGTCGGCATCGACAAGGAAGGCCGCTGGCACCTGCTGCCGGGCCCGCCGGCGCTTCCGGAAGGGGTGTCCGAACGTCTCCCGGCGGTGGAGGCCACGGCCGGCTCCGAGGTGGCGTTGGACCAGGAGCCCGGCGCCAGAGCCCTGGTCGGCCCGGCCGGAGAACGCGAGAAGTTCGACGTGGTCTTTCCCGTCCTGCACGGCCCGTTCGGTGAGGACGGCACGATCCAGGGGCTCCTGGAGCTGGCCGGTATCCCATACGTGGGAGCCGGCGTCCTGGCCTCCGCGGTGGGGATGGACAAGGGGGTGCAGAAGACGCTGTTCCAGGCGTCGGGCCTTCCCGTGGTCCGGCACGAGGTGGTCCACGTGCGGGAGTGGCGCGAAGACCCCGAGGCCGTGACCGCCCGGGCGGAGGCGTTGGGTACGCCGCTGTTCGTCAAGCCGGTGAACCTGGGGTCGTCCGTAGGTATCACCAAGGTGAAGTCGCTGGCCGATCTGGATGCCGCCGTGGAGGAAGCGTTTCGGCATGGGAGGAAGGCGATCATCGAGGAAGCGGCTGAAGGAGCCCGGGAGATCGAGTGCTCCGTGCTGGGCAACGACGATCCGGTGGCCTCGGTCCCCGGTGAGGTCGTTCCCGCCGCCGAGTTCTACGACTACCGGGCCAAGTACCTGGAAGAGGGCACCCGGTTGGATGCCCCCGCGGACCTGCGACCGGAGGTCATCGAGGAGATCCAGCGCATGGCGGTGACCGCGTTCCGGACCATCGACGCGGCGGGCATGGCCCGCGTCGATTTCTTCTACCGCGAACCGGATGAGGTCATCGTGAACGAGATCAACACGATCCCTGGGTTCACCGAGATCTCGATGTACCCGCGCCTGTGGGAGGCATCGGGACTTTCCTACCGGGGGCTGGTGGACCGGCTGGTGCAGCTGGGCATCGAACGCCACGCGGCCGAGGCGCAGCGGAGCATCGGGCCGGGCCGGTCCGCGGGGTAGCGCTTCGGGCCGAAGCTCTTACAGATGGACGACCGGGCAGGTCAGGGTACGAGTGATCCCTTCGACGGCCTGGATCTTGGCCACGACCAGCTTCCCAAGGTCGTCCACGTTCTTGGCCTCGGCGCGCACGATGACGTCGTACGGGCCGGTCACGTCCTCGGCGGACGTGACGCCCTTGATGTCGGCGACTTCCTTCGCCACTTGGGCCGCCTTGCCGACCTCGGTCTGGATGAGGATGTAGGCGTTGACCACCGTGCACCTCCTGCCGAATCGAAGGCGCCATTCTAGCGGAGCGACCAGGCGCCTCCCAACCACTGCGACGCCCGGCCCGAACGCTCGGAGGGTGGGTAGATAATCGAATGATGGGCAAGCGTGATGAGCCCCTGGACGCGTATCGACGGGTCCGCAAGCGGGTCCCGCCGCCGGGGAAGGCCATACCCGACCGCCGCCGGAGGCTCGAGGAAGAGGAGGCTCGGCGGGAGGCCGAAGAAGGCCGCCGCCGCGGCGGCAAGTGATGTATTTCGACCGCGCAGAGGCCGGGGCCCGGCTGGCCGAAGCGCTGGAGCAGCTCTCCGGCGAGGAGGTCGTGGTCTTGGGGGTTCCTCGCGGCGGGGTCGAGGTCGCCGCCGCGGTCGCCCGGCGCCGCGACTGGCCGCTCGACATCGTCGTTCCCCGGAAGCTCGGTGCGCCGTTCAATCCCGAGCTCGGGCTGGGGGCCATCGCTCCGGGGGTCCGGGTCCTCGACGAGTCGATGCTTCGCGCGCTCCACGTCGACCCGGACTATCTGGAGAAAGAGATCGCCTCGCAGGAAGAGGAGATCCGGCGGCGAACCGAGGCCTACCGAAAGGGGCGGTCTCCTGTCGACGTCGCAGGCAAGGTCGCCGTGATCGTCGACGACGGCGTGGCCACCGGCGGGACCGCGGCGGCCGCCGTTCGGTGGGCCCGGGCCCAGGGAGCCGCCCGGGTGGTCATGGCCATCCCGGTGGCACCTCGCGAGGCGGTCGCCAAGCTCTCCAAGGAAGCCGACGAGGTGGTCTGTCTGGCCACGCCGGAGCCGTTCTTCGCCGTCGGGCAGTGGTACGAGCGGTTCCCCCAGACCTCGGACGAGGAGGTCGTCCAGCTCCTGGAGCAGGCGTCCTGAAGCCGGAGTTCCTGGTCGCGGGAGTGCTGTTCGTGTTCGGGATCCTCTCGGCCCTCAGGTCGCTGAGCGACACTCCTCCCGCGGACGATCTCCGATCCCGGTTCCTGATCGCCATCCACGACGCGGCGAAGGCAGGGTTCTGGCTGGCGTTCGCCGCCGGGTTCGTGGCCTTCGGCCTGGAAGAGCAGGCGTTCCTGGGGCGCATCCTGGTCATCGTGGGTCTGGGGTTGGCAGCGCTTCGGCTCCTGATGGCCACGTTCCTCGCTCGTCAATAAGCACAAATCCCCGAGGATTCCGCTTCAGCGGCGTGCCTGCGTGGCCGATTCTCTTGTGCGAATCCACAAAAGGAAGGAAGGAATCCGGCGCCGGGCGTCGAATCCTACGAGCGAAGGTCGCGACCATCGCCCAGGAAGGCCCGCCGCGACGCAGATGGCGAAGGGTCAGGTGCTCAAGGTCGGCAGATGGCTGCCGATGAAGGAGCCAAGGAGGGCGAGATGAACGGTCTAGCGAGGGAGTACTGGAGCGAGGTCTACGACCTCAGGACTCCGGTCGAGGATGACCGCGAGAAGCGGTCGAAATCCCGGCGCAAGAAGCTCGTTCGTCAGATCACCCGGCGACCCGAGCGGAAGATCGCCTGATGTCCTGGCGAGCGGACCCCACGTACCGGGGACCCGTGACGGTGGCGCTCCCGTCGCCGTGGAAGCCGCTTCATTCGATCCTCGCCCGAGCCAGGAGCCGCGTGGCCGACTGGCTGCACCTCGGAGGCCACCACTGATGTTGGGTCGCCTCGTCTACACGATCGCGTCGGAGCTCGTTCTATGGGCGTCGATGCGCCGCTCGCGCCACACGGCGCGATCCCGCGACCGCCTCTAACCGACAGCTTTGAGGATCTCGGGCTCGAGGCCCGGGAACCGCTCCAGGAACTCCACCCGCTCCGACTTGAACCGCTCCACGAGGTCCTCGTACTCACCGCTCCGCCCCTGTCGCTCGTAGAGCCGGCGCGGCTGTAGCAGCTCCTGATCGTCGATCCCCGGAACCGAGGCAGCCACCTCGTACCCGAAGTCGGGATCCAGGTCCCACTGGATGGTCCCCTCGGCGATGGCTTCGACGATGGCCGATGAGTGGGGGATCTTCACCTTCTTGGCCCGGTCGTCGCCTTCCCGGCCTCCGACCCGTCCCGTGTTCATCAGGAAGACCTGCATGGGGTGCCCATCGAGGAGTTCCAGGAACCGGTTCCCCTGCTGTTCGTGGCGCATGGGGAAGAACGGGTTCGTGCCGGGAACCCGAAGGAACTTGCCCTCCTCGGCCTTGCCCCCCGCCGACGTCCCCGTGGTCTCCCCGAGCATGAAGTATGCCGCGGCCTGCGTGCGATCCAGCCGGGCCACCGCCGGGATGATGTTCTCGTTCCAGTTCAGGATGAGCAGGAAGTCCACCTTCTCCAGCTCCCGGGCGTCCTTGTACTCGCCCAGATCGCGCAGCTCGAACACGGCCCGGCCGTTCTGCGTGTAGGACGTCTCGAAGAAGTTCACCTTGCCCAGGTCGTCCTGATACACGTTCTCGAGGTACGCACCGGGCTTCGTGACCGCCTGGTAGATGTTCGGCTCGAACTCGGGGTCCAGCGAGAACGTCTTGGCGAAGCAGCCGTTCTCGCTGGCGAACACATGGCCGTCGGGCATCAGGGCCAGGAAGTCGTCCTGCACCGGCAGCGAGTTGTTCTGCGTGGTGAACGTGGTCGTCGTCTTCCCCGTTCCGGACAGCCCGATGATCAGGAACACCTTCTCGTCGCCGTTGGCGGGGACGGACTTGCAGCCGGCGTGGAGGGCCAGGCCGCCGCGGTCGTAGACGATGCGGTTCCACATCCGGAGCCCACCCTTCTTCGACTCCCCGAAGTAGTCGGAGTTCATGACCCGCGTGACCCCGTTCTCAAGGTCCACGGCGATCACACGCTCGTCGGGGTAACCCGGGATGGGCAGGTTGGGCGTGTAGATGACCTGAACCTCCGGCTCACCGCCGTCGCGGGGGTAGTAGAGCTTCTGCTGCATCCCGGCGATGTTCGCGTTGGCTCGCTCGATGGTCAGGCGGGCGGGGGTCCGAAAGCCTTCGACGTTGCCGATGTACCCGTCGATGACGATGACCTCCTGCCGGCGCAGATAGTCGTCCTGGATCGAGGCCAGCCGCTCGTACTCCGGGCGGCTGATGGTCTTGCCGGAGCTGCTCCCCTTGACGTCGGAGACCACGAACGTGCTGGCTGAGCTGCGGGAGACGACGCGCGTCTGGACGTTCAGGTTGCCGAACTCGGTGCCTCGGCAGTTCGGCATCTCCTCGGTGAACGCCCGGATCTCATCCGGCGAGGGGTTGTCGAACACGCGCTTGGCCTGAGCCACAGGGGATCCTTTCGGTCGGAAGGGGTGGGATTCTAGCGCAGGGCGGACATCAGGTGCCCTCGGTCTCGACGTTGAAATACAGCCGAACCTGCGTGCGGTAGCGGGCGATCTCGGTGCCGGACACCTCGGTCGACGTTCCCAGGACTTCCAGCTTGTTGATGTGGCGAATCGTCTTGGACGCCTCGCGCAGCGCCTCACGCGCGGCATCGCCCCACGACTTCTCCGAAACGCCTTCCAGCTCGATGGTGTTGATGGTCGGCACGAGGGGCCTCCTTTCGATCGAGTGGATTATCGTTGAACCTCCCTTCGGAAGGGAAGCCCCGTGGATCTGACCGAGATCGAGCTGGTACGCGCGATCCGCAAGGTGCTCTCCGGTGAAGCGCCGGGGGTCGTGGTCGCGGTTGGGGATGACGCCGCGGTCATCGATCCCGGGCGGCACCAGGGGATCCTCACCGCGGACATGCTCGTCGACGGCGTGCATTTCGATCACGGGGCGACCGCTCCACACGACCTCGGATACAAGGCCATCGCAGTGAACGTGTCGGATGTGGCGGCCATGGGCGGAAGCCCTCGATACGGCCTGGCTTGCCTGGGCCTGCCCCCCACCACGGAGTCCGCGTGGATCATGGAGCTGTACGGCGGCATGCGGGAGGCGGCCGAGGACTTCGGGCTGGCCGTGGTCGGCGGTGACACCAGCCGAGCGGATCGAACCGTGGTTTCGGTCACGGTGTAC
>DASZKM010000133.1:0-3275 GCA_035947055.1 Actinomycetota bacterium | reverse complement strand
CCCATGCCGGTCATACCGCCTCCGCCCCGGCCCGATAGGCGGTTGAGCTCCTCGGGGCTGTGGCAGTGCTCCAGGGCCGTGTCGTAGTCCAGGACACCCTTCTTGACCAGCTCGGCCAGAGCGGCGTCCATGGTCTGCATCCCGAATTTCCCGCCGGCCTGCATCGAGGAGTAGATCTGGTGGACCTTGGCCTCCCGGATCAGGTTCCTGACCGCGGGCGTGGCCACCAGGATCTCGGCCGCCACCGCCCGGCCCCGGCCGTCCGCCCGGGGAAGCAGCTGCTGGGTGACCACGCCCTGCAGCGTGGTGGCCAGCTGGACCCGGACCTGCTGCTGCTGGAACGGGGGGAAGACGTCGATGATCCGGTCGATGGTCTGCGGCGCGTCCTGGGTGTGCAGAGTGGCGAAGACCAGGTGGCCCGTCTCCGCCGCGGTGATGGCCGTGGAGATGGTCTCCAGGTCTCGCATCTCACCGACCAGGATGACGTCGGGGTCCTGCCGCAGGACGTGCTTCAGCGCCGCGGCGAACGAGTGTGTGTCGTGACCCACCTCGCGCTGGTTGACGATGCACTTCTTGTGGTGGTGGAGGAACTCGATCGGATCCTCCACGGTCATGATGTGCTGCTCGCGGTCCGAGTTCACCACGTCGATCAGCGACGCCAGCGTGGTCGACTTTCCCGAACCCGTGGGTCCGGTGACCAGCACCAGTCCTCGAGGCAACCGGGCGAACTCCTCAACCTGCAAGGGCAACCCGAGCTCCGCGATGGGCTTGATCTCGAAGGGGATCATCCGGAACGCGGCGCCGATGGCATCGCGCTGGAAGTACACGTTGACCCGGAACCGGCCCTTGCCGGGCACGGCGTATGACAGGTCGAGCTCCAGCTCCTGCTCCAAACGCTCTCGCTGCTTCTGCGGAAGGATCGAGTAGATCATCCGCTGGAGCGCATCCGGCATGAGCTTCTCGTAGTCCTCCAGCCGGGCCAGGCTTCCATTCATCCGGATCACCGGAGGGGCACCGGATGTCAGGTGGAGGTCGCTCGCCCCCACGTCGGCTACCCGGCTCAGGAGCTCCTGGACCGAGATATCGGTTCCCTGTGCGGATTCCGCGACCATGCTCATCTACACCACCACCCTGAAGATCTCCTCGAGCGAGGTCTCCCCCGCCACGGCTTTGGCCATCCCGTCCTCGCGGAGCGTGACCATTCCCTCCTCGATCGCTTGCCTGCGGATGTCTTCCGAGGACCGGCGCTCCGCTGCCATCCGCTCGATCTCCTCGGACATCGGCATGACCTCGTAGAGACCCATCCGTCCCCGGAACCCGGTCCGGCCGCAGCGAGGGCATCCTTCCGGCTTGTAGAGCTCCTTGATCTGAGCCTGGGTTTGCTCCGGGAAGCCGGCGGTCTCGAGCTCCGCCTTGGTCGGCTGATAGGCCTTCTTGCAGTGGTCGCACAGCCGCCGACACAGCCTCTGGGCCACCACGCAGTCAACCGCCGACGCAACCAGGTACGGCTCGACGTCCATCTCAACCAGCCGGGTGACCGCCGAGGGCGCGTCGTTGGTGTGAAGCGTGGACAGGACCAGGTGGCCGGTGAGCGCGGCCTCCATGGCGATGCGTGCGGTCTCCGTATCGCGGATCTCACCGATCAGCAGGACGTCGGGGTCGGCTCGGAGGATCGACCGCAGCGCCTTGGCGAACGTCAGCCCGGCCTTCGGGTTGACCTGGATCTGGTTGATGCCGGGAAGCCGGTATTCGACGGGGTCCTCGACCGTGATCACGTTCCGATCGGGCGTGTTGATGATGTTCAGCGTGGCGTACAGGCTGGTGGACTTCCCCGACCCGGTCGGCCCGGTGACCAGGATCGTGCCGTACGGCTGGCGAAACGCCTTCTCGTACTTGGTGTACGCGTCCTCCCCGAACCCGAGCTGCTCCAGCTTCATCAGCGCGGCGGCCTTGTCCAGGATCCGCAGCACGATCTTCTCGCCGTACACGGTTGGCAGCGTGGCCACCCGGAGGTCGATCGGCTTTCCATCGACGATCAGCCCGACGCGGCCGTCCTGGGGGATCCGGCGCTCGGCGATGTTGATGTCAGCCATGATCTTCAACCGGGAGATCAGCCCGCTCTGGATGTTCTTCGGGGAACGCATCACCTCGTGGAGCACGCCGTCGATCCGGTATCGGATGCCGATGTCGCGCTCGGCCGGCTCCACGTGGATGTCCGACGCCCCATCACTCACGGCCCGGGTGATGAGCAGGTTCACCAGCTTGACGATCGGCGCTTCCTCGACGACCGCGCCCAGGTCCTCCAGATCGGCGGACACGTCCTCGGCCTGGGTGGTGGCCTCCGTGACGATGTCGGCCGCCGACTGTTCGAACTGGCCGTACCGGCGGATGGCCGCCTCGACGTCCGACGCCAGGGCGACCACCGGCTTGACCTCCAGGCCGGTGATCGTCCGCATGTCGTCCAGGGCGAACACGTTGGCCGGGTCGGCCATGGCCACCACCAGGACGTTGTCCTCGAAGCCGATGGGCAGGGCCCGGTACCGCCGAGCCACCCCTTCCCCGACCAGCGATGCAGCCCGGGGGTCGACCTGATAGTCGGCCAGGTCCACGAACTCCAGGCCCATCTGGCGGGCCTGGAAAGCGACCAGGTCGGTTTCCTTTACCAGCCCCAGGTCCAGGAGGACCACTCCCAGGGAGCGTCCGTCCTTCTGCTGCTCGTCGACGGCCTGGGCCAGCTGCTCTGGGCTGATCAAGCCCTCGTCGACGAGGGCGTCCCCCAGGTCTTTCGTGTCTCGCATCCCACCCCTCCAACGGGGCGGCCGCCGCTTGGCCCGGTAAGCGCCGAGCACGTGACCGCCGCTGGTGAAACTCACCCTTCCATCGGCGCGTGTGGGGAGTGGCTTGAGGGGCGGCCGACGGGCCTTCGGCGGACCCCTCGCGTGAGGGCAGGGTCAGGCCCTGGCCGTGCCTACAGGCCCGCTTGGGCCTTCAGCTTCAGGAACTCCTGGTAGGTATCGGCGAACCCGTGGCGCCCCGTCTCCTCATCCACCACCACGAAGTAGAGGTGGTCGACGGGGGCAGGCTGGAGCGCGGCCCGGAGCGAGGCCAGGCCGGGGCTGGCGATGGGTGTGGGGGGCAGCCCGGGATGGAGGTACGTGTTGTACGGGCTCGGGACCTTGTAGTCGTCGAACGTCAGGGGGCGGTTGCCCTCCTGGAGCGCGTACTGAACGGTGGCATCGATCTGCAGCGGCATGTCCCGGCGCAGCCGGTTGTAG
>DASZKM010000132.1:0-12868 GCA_035947055.1 Actinomycetota bacterium | reverse complement strand
GCCAAGCTCCGCGGCGACTTCATCCGGCGGGCGAAAGAGCGCCGTCGCGACTGGACGGTCGACTGGGTGCACATCAAGCTCAACGACCAGGCCCAGCGCACAGTGCTGTGCAAGGACCCGTTCAAGTCGAAGGACGAGCGGGTCGAGAAGCTGATCGCCTCGCTCTAGTCCTTCCCCTCACCCGCTCGCCGCGCTCGCTGCAGGTGGCGTTCGATGGTGCCGTCCTGGAGGGAGACGCGCGCCCGTCCTGATAGCACCACCCCGACGTGGCGGGCCTGGCACCACTCGCCACCGACCTGGGGGCGAACATGCGTCGACCACCGCCACCCCGGCTGGTGGACGAGCCGGGCCACGGACATCCCCCCGATCTCCACGACCTCGGCGCTGAGGCCGGGAAACTCGATCTGCTCGTCGGGCTCGTCCAGGCTCTTGTGGGAGGCGCCCGCCATGACTCACATATGGGCGATGAGCTGTTCCACGCGTTCGTCCCGGGAACGGAACGGGTCCTTGCACAGCACGGTGCGCTGGGCCTGGTCGTTCAGCTTCAGATGCACCCAGTCAACGGTGTAGTCGCGGCGGCGCTGTTTGGCCTGGCGGATGAACTCCCCGCGCAGCTTGGCCCGGGTGGTCTGGGGCGGCTCGTGCATGGCCCGCTGGACGTCCCGCTCGCTGACCACGCGCTCCATCTGGCCTCGCCGCTCCAGCAGGTAGTAGAGCCCCCGCTTCCGGTTGACGTCGTGGTACGCGAGGTCCATCAGCGCCACGCGCGGGTGGGACAGCGGGAGCCCGTGCTTCTGCCGGTACGAGCGGATCAGGAAGTACTTGGCCACCCAGTCGACCTTGGTGACCAGCCGGTCGAGGTCTCGCTCTCGCAGCGCGGTCATGACGTTCTCCCACTCCAGCAGGATCTCCTTGGCGGAGGGGTCCAGCCCGCGGCGCTCGGCGAATCGCAGGGCCCGGGTGAGGTATTGCTCCTGGATGTCCAGCGCCGACATCTCTCGGCCGTTGGCCAGCCGGACCTTCTTCCGGCACGTGATGTCGTGGCTGATCTCGCGGATGGCCCGGATGGGGTTCTCCAGCGTGAGATCCCGCATCACGGTGTTCTCCTCCAGCATCCGGAGGACCAGGTCGGTGACGCCGACCTTCAGGTAGGTGGTGAACTCGCTCATGTTCGAGTCGCCCACGATCACGTGGAGCCGGCGGTACCGTTCGGCGTCGGCGTGGGGCTCGTCCCGGGTGTTGATGATGGGGCGGGACCGGGTGGTGGCCGACGACACGCCCTCCCAGATGTGCTCGGCCCGCTGGGACAGGCAGAACTGCGCCCCGCGCGGGCCGTGGAGGACCTTGCCGGCACCGGCGTACACCTGCCGGGTGACGAAGAACGGGATGAGGACCTCGGCCATCCGGGCGAACTCGCCCTGCCGGGCCACCAGGTAGTTTTCGTGGCAGCCGTAGGAGTTCCCGGCCGAGTCGGTGTTGTTCTTGAACAGATACACGTCGCCGGAGATGCCTTCCTCGTGAAGGCGGACCTCGGCCGCGGACAGGAGGGCCTCGAGGACACGTTCCCCCGCCTTGTCGTGGGCCACCAGGTCCAGGATCGAGTCGCACTCGGGAGTGGCGTACTCGGGGTGGGAGCCCACGTCGAGGTACAGGCGGGCCCCGTTCTCGAGGAACACGTTCGACGAGCGGCCCCAGTGCACCACGCGCCGGAACAGGTACCTGGCTACCTCGTCCGGCGACAGGCGGCGCTGCCCCCGGAACGTGCACGTGACGCCGTATTCGTTCTCCAGGCCGAGGATGCGTCTATCCACGTGGCCAGTGTAGGCCCCATCCGCGTTCGCAGACGCGGTTCGATGAAAGAGCGCCGCCTAGCTCGCTCGAAGCAGGGCCAGGCGCCGGGCGACGATGAACGCGAGCGTCATGCCGGCGCCCACCAGGGCCAGCGGGAGGATGTCCTCGGGACGAAACGCGAGGAGCGCTGGGAACGGCGCGACGGGCCAAGCGGCCACGGCCACCGCCAGGAGCAGGAGGGCGAGGTTCCTGGCCACGAGCAGCCGAACATCGATGCGACGGCGGCTCCCGAAGCAGCCGCAGGGCAACGGGCCGGTGTTCCGCAGCCGGACCGCGGCGAGGGTGAACGCGACCAACAGCCCGGCGGCTAGCGTGCCCGCTTCCCGGACGGCTCCCCCCAGCAGCAACGCGACCACGGAGGCTTCGCCCGCCGGGATGCCGATGGCCAGCAGGCCGGTGAACCGGCCCAGTCCATATCCGGACAGTGCTTCGCGCCACACGGCTGGCCGGACGAGCTTCGCCGTCGCTGCCCAGGCGAAAACCACGGCCAGCGCGGCGGCGGCCAGCCGCACGGGCCGGCCCGGAGCGGTGGGAACCGCAGTCGTGCCGGCAACTGCCACAGCCACGAGGATCAGTCCGTTCGCGATGCGAGGCAGACTCGACGCGCCGAGTGAGTCCAGCCGGCTGCCGGCGGTGGCCACGCCCTCATCCGCGGACCCTCCCCCGGCGAAGGCCAGCGGCAGCGCCCGGGCCAGCCCGAACGCCCCGACGATGACGGCCCCGGCGAGAGGGTGTCCGGAGATCCCCGCCGCCACGGCAACCGCAGCGAGCGTTCCGTGCCGCAGGTGGGTGAGGAAGCCCACGCCCAGCCCCAACCCGTACAGGAACGATGCGACGAACGGCGGAAACGTCCATCGCCACCATTCCGGGACCTGCCGGCGCGCTTCGGGAACGGGAACCTGGATACCCAGGAGCTCGCGTGCCGCGTAGACCGCAGCCACAGCGGACAGCAGCACCGGTCCCGCAGGGCCCCATGGTGCGCCCGCCACCATGCCCGCCGTGGCCAGGACCGCTCCCAGCGCAGCGGCCGAGACAACGGCTCCCAGCGCGTGAAGGGCCACCGCCACCGCCCACTTGCTCCGCCGTTCCCCGTGGACCACGGGGGTGATGGTTCCCACCATCGACAGTCCTCACGGGCTGAACAGCGTGGAAAGGCCGGCGACCACGGACGCCACTACCACAACGACACCGAGCATCGCGGTCAGCATCGGATCTTGGTGTCCTGGTACGTGATGCAGAACACGCGCCGTCCGCCGCGGCAGTAACCGGTGACGGAGAAGTCGCCGTTGATCCGGATCCGCGATCGCGAGCAGCAGTCCACGATCCGCCGGATCCGGTGGTTGCAGCACCGGCTCCACGTGCCCTGGAGGAGGGTCGGCGCCGTGAAGCGATACCGCTCCGGGACGATCTCGTGGCAGATGTGCCGGCGGGACTGGGTGGGCGATACGAAGATGTCACCGCGGTCGTCGACGGGATAGCCGTGGTCGGGGTGCACCGGATAGCCGTACCGGTCGATCCGGCTCCGGGGATGGAACGGATGGGGACACGACCCGGTGGTGAAGATGTGCCCGCAGATATGGAACGCCTGCGCCCGGTCGGGCGACAGGGCCACCGAGGCCAGCGGCCCGGCGGCGGCGATCAGCAGGCTCCGGCCGAGACGCCCGAGGAACGAGCGGCGGCTGCTCCGCGAGGCCAGCGCGGTCTCGGCGTTCTCCAGGACCCGGCTCAGGGTCACGACAGGGTGTGCGGCACCGCGCCCGCTATCCGGCGGCGAGCCGTGTCGACCAGCCCCTCCATCTGCTCCAGGTTGTTGACCGTGCCCTTGGCCCGGACCACGCCTGCCGCGTCGATGGCCACCACGTACGGGGTGCCGGGGATCCGGTAAGCCTCGGCCAGCAGCGGGTCGGGCACGACCGGGACGTCGGGACCCACCTCATGGTCCGTCTCCCCCGCGGCCGGCGCGTCCATCACGACCCGGGGCGTCAGTCCTGCTGCCCGCGCCGCGACGGGCAGCGACGGCAGCACGGTACGGCACAGCGAACATTCCGGGGAGACGAAGAGGACCAGCTGTCCCTGTCCGGGACCACCGATCGTCACCGCTCGTCCTTCGGTGTCGGTCCCGTTCACCGGCGGCGGTGCCTCGCCCAGTGGAGGGCCCTCCTCGTCGATCTCCAAGGCACCGCGCGGGCCGAGCCGGAGATGGAGAACGCCGACCTGCCGGGCCAGGGCCACGACCAGGATCGTGAGGAGGATCACCAAGATCCACAGCACCACGTACGAAGCGGCCCACCACCCGCCGGCCATGGCCGACAATTGTCCTGGGATGCATCGGCGCCGGTCAATTCCGCTTCTGCTCGTTGCCGGGATGATGGGGTTCGTCCCCGCGCCGGTCGCCAGCGCCGCTCCCGTCTGCTCGCTGACCGGCACCGATCAGGACGACGTGCTGGTGGGCACCGAGGTCGATGACGTCATCTGTCCTCTGGGCGGCGACGACATCGTGGACGGGCGGGGGGGAACCGACCTGATCTTCGGGGACGTGGGCGCCGACCAGCTCGTAGGCGGCGACGGCGCCGACTATCTGGACGGCGGGCCCGATGGCGGGTCGCTGGACGGGGGGACGGGCCCCGACGCGTGTGTCAACGGGACGCCGGTGTCCTGTTATCCACCGGGCTCATCGGATCCACACGACACGCGGGGCTACCTGGACGTCACCGCCGTGGTCACGGCGTTCGGCACCGAGGCCGAGTGGCAGATCTCCACACGGAAGGGATGGTCGGTGCGCCGTCTGTGGGACGAGGGATTCTTCGTCGTACAGGTCGACACGCGTGGCGATCCCGGTGCCGACTATCACGCCGTGGTCGGCTCGAACGGCCGGCGCCTGCGGGGAACGCTGTTCGCGGTCCTTACGGGCAGGGACCGGGCCCGAGGCTCCGTCTCGGTCGGCCGCCCGAACCAGCGGACCGTCCTGATCCGGATCCCGCTGGCTCGTCTCGGCCTCGATCCCGCCCGGGCCTATTACCGCTGGTCCCTGACTACGGTGCTGGTGGATGGCCCGTGTCGGCGGGCGTGCACCGACCTGTTCACGGACGAGGGAGCGCTCCCCCAGCCCGTTCCCTAGGCGCGCTCCTCCACGGTTACGGTCACGCTCTTCCCCGTGGTGTCCCACACCGTGAGCGACAGGCGATATGCGGCTCGCTTCGTGGGAGTGAACGTCGTGCTCAGGGCGGCGGAGCCTCCCTGCAGCGGTCCCCTGGCGTTCGTCAGCGTCGGGCACGTTCCCTTGCACCGGGACAGAGACCACTCATAGGACCGCAGGTTCTTGCCCAGGTCCGAAACGGTGCCCGTGTGCGTGTGGGGCACTCCTCGCTGGACGGTGTGGCCGGTCCCGATGTTGGCGGTGGGTCTGGGGTCCGTGAAGCCCGACGTCACCCGGACGGTCAGTGAGCTGGACGTGGCGGAGAGGGTCTCCACATGGATCCCGGTGCCGTCGGCGAACCCGCTTCCCACCGGCAGCGCGGCGTCCAGGGACGTGTTGGTGAAGGGCTTCGCGTCGATGAGACGGGTCCGCTGATAGTCCACCGAGTGGTCCGGCCCCAGGCGGAGCGAGGCACCGTTGACCACCGGGTCCGTCGGAGCGAAGTCGTCGAAGAACGAGGGCTGCCGGTATTCGACGTACAGGTACTCCGACCCGCGAGGGATGCGCAGGACCTGCGTGCAGCTGGTGCAGGACGTCTCCATCGGTGTGAGCACGTGGTCCCCGGACGCGGCCGTGGTCACGTTCGTCCCCGGGATCCACGCCAGGTGCGCCTTGTGGAAGTTGTTGAAGTGATCGTAGCTGCTGCCCATCACGTCGAAGAAGTCGCCGTACTCGTCGTGGACGCAGCTGCCGGCCAGGGATACCCGCAGGCCGTTGAGCGTGCAGTCCAGGTCGCCGGAGTGGTGGAGCGTGAGGTTGTGGCCGATCTCGTGGGCGATCACCAGCTCGTTCCACTCCGGGTCCGAGTCCTGCCACGTTCCGTTGACCCACGTGTACGGCCCACCGAGCTGCCCCAGCCCGCTCCATCCGCAGGCGGACGTCTGGGGGAAGTAGTGCACGATGTGCTCGTAGTTGGCCAGTGTCCACCCGGCGGTCGACGCCGCGTTCCGGGCTTGCTCCCCCCAGCTGTCGTAGTCGCATGGTGAGCTGGAGTCGTTGATCGAAAGCCACGGGGTGACCGCCCCCTGCAGAGTGGTCTGCCCGTAGGACATCTCGTTGAAGTACGCGGCCACGCCGGTCGGGGCGGTGAAGACCTCCCCGTTCATGGTGGCCGGATCCGCGGGGACGGGGCTGGTGTCCGTGAAGTCGATCAGGACGACCAGGGTGTCCCGGGCTCCCGGGCTGATCGCGGCGACGTCCGCGCCGCCGGACCCGGAGGCGTCCTCGCCCAGACGCTCCACGTGGGGCGCCCGGGACGAGGGGACCGTGATCACGTTGCCCTCCCGCGCGCCACGTACCCGGACCCGGGCCTGGGCCAGGTCCTGGGGACCCTGGTCCGGGAACCGAAGGGCCAGCCGTTCCTCGGCGGTGCGCAGGAAGTAGTCGTGGGTGGATCTCCCGTCGCGGAAATAGTCGGCGTGGAGGACCTCCAGCCGTCCCTCCACCGTCACCGGCTGGCCCGCACCCGCGGCGGGGTGCAGGGCGAAGGTGGCCACAAAGGTGGTCAGCAGGGCGGCCAGGCGGAAGGGGAACCTTGTCATGGACGATCTCCTGTCATCGGCGGATAGGCCGCGCGAAGCCTAGCCCACGAGACAGACGGGGTGAATAGCCCGAAATGACTACTTCGACGCTACTTCAGGAGCGGGGACAGCTCCTGGTCCGGCAGACGGCGGAACTTCCGGCGAGGCCGGTTCCGATCCAGCACGGCCACCTCCAGGCGAGCGGCCTCCATCCGATCCCCGTTCTGGACGGTGATGGAGTCCACGCCGAGCTTCAGGGCGTCGCCGAGCGGCATCTGTGGCCCGTAGCCCTGACGGAGGTGCTCGGTCAGGCGGGCCGCCTCACCGCCCATGGCCACGAACCCCTCCTCGTCGGTGACGCTGCCGTCGTACAGGATGTGGAACAGCTCGTTGTCCTCGGGGCGCTCCCCCACCTGGGCGACCAGGAGCTCCACCTCGTAGGGCTTCATCTCCTGGGTGAAGATGTTGGCCAGCCCCTGTGAATACGCGTTGGCCAGGCTCTTGGCCGTCACGTCCTCCCGTCCGTACGAGTACCCGCGCAGATCGGCCAGCCGGACTCCGGCGATGCGGAGATTCTCGAACTCGCTGTATTTCCCGACCGCGGCGAAGGCGATGCGGTCGTAGATCTCGGAGATCTTGTACAGGTGCGTGGAGGGGTTGTCGGCGATGAACAGGATGCCGTCGGCATACTCCAGGGCCACCACCGGCTTGCCGCGGGCGATCCCCTTCTGCGCATAGTCGGACCGGTCCTTCATGAGCTGCTCCGGCGCCACGTAGAAGGGCATCGGCATCAGGCGTTCCCCTTCTGCGTCATGACCGTCTCGTACGCCTGGCGAACCTCGTCGTGCGGGACCTCCTCCACGCCGGTTCCCGTCACCAGGTGGATGGACGGGAAGATCCCCCGGACGGGATCGGGCCCGCCCGTGGCCGTGTCGGCCTCGGAGGCATCCAAGAGGGACTCGACCGCGGCCCCGATCGCTTCGGTCCGCGCCATCTCCGGACGCCACCGCTTCTTCAGGCTGGCCTTGGCGTCGCGGCTCCCCGACCCCGTGGCCCCCCAATCGGTTTCCTCGTACCGCCCGCCGATGGCGTCGTACCGGAAGATCCGCCCCCGCTGCCGACCCAGGTCGTAGCCGCCGTACAGCGGAACCACGACCAGCCCCTGCATCACCAGGGGGAACGACGCCCGGATCAGCTGGGCCAGGCGGTTGGCCTTGCCCTCCAGGGACAGAACGTCGCCCTCCACCTTCTCGTAGTGCTCGAGCTCGGTCTGGAACAGCCGGACCAGCTCCAAGGCCTGGCCGGCCACGCCGGCGATCCCCACGGCCGAGTGCTCGTCGGCGGGGAAGACCTTGGTCATCCGCTCGTCGGCGATCGAATAGCCCTCCACGGCCCGGCGGTCGCCGGCCATGAGCACGCCGTCGGCGAACCGAAGCCCGACCACGGTGGTGCCATGTGGCGACATGGCGGGCAACGGCTCTCCGTGCCGTTCCGGGCCAGACGCGGCCAGTGGGTCGCTACCGGAGCTCCGGACGAGGTCGAAGAAGCTAGGGTTGGAACCGAACGACGATCCCGAAGGCTCGCCGATCACTCGCCGCCCTTCTGTACGTATGACTTGATGAACTCCTCGGCGTTCTCCTCCAGGACCTCGTCGATCTCGTCGAGGATCTCGTCCATCTCCTCCTTGAGCTTCTCGCCCTTCTCGGTGGCGGTGGTCTGCCCAGCAGCGTCATCGCCTCCGCCGCCACTCTTCTTCTGGGTCCGTTTCTGCTCCTGCGGCAAGCTACGGCCTCCTTTCTCTCGGGGGTCGACCGTATTGTAGGCCCGCCCGAGACGAACGGCCGTCAGGAACGAAGGACTAGCCCTGGAGGAGATCGACCAGGGAGCCGGCGTCCGGGGACTGGTCGAACAGCCCCTCGACGTGCTCCCGGGTTCCGCGCAGCGGCTCCCGCATCGGAACGCGCTGCAGGGCGTCCCGGCCGGTGTCGAAGATCACCGAGTCCCACGACGCCGCCACGATGGCGTCGGGGTACCGGCGGATGCAGTGGCCACGGAAGAACGCCCGGGTGTCTTCCGGCGGCTGGTTGGAGGCCGTCTCGATCTCGGCCTCGCTCACGATGCGCTCCACCTTCCCCGACCGCACCAGCCGGTGGTACAGCCCTCGGTCCTGCCGGACGTCGTGGTACTGCAGGTCGATGAGGGCCAGCTTGGGACCCGACCACTCCAGCCCGTCCCGCTCCCGGTAGGCGTCCACCAGCCGGTGCTTGGCTACCCAGTCCAGCTCCCGGGACAGCGTCATGGGGTCGGCCTCCAGCGCCGCCAGGACGGCCTCCCACCGCGACAGGATCTCGCCGTTCTCGGCCGTGTCGTCGTGCTCCTTGACGTACTTCTTGGCATGGTCCAGGTACTCCCACTGCAGCTCGATGGCCGTCAGTCGCCGCCCGTCGCCCAGTTTGACCGTGGCCCGAAGCTCCGGGTCCCACGAAACCTCGTGCAGGCTCTGCACCGGCGACTCCAGCGACAGGTCCGGCAGGAACTCGTCCTCGATCATCTTCAGGATGAGCGCCGTGGTGCCTACCTTGAGGAACGTGGCCACCTCGCTCATGTTGGCGTCGCCGATGATCACGTGGAGGCGCCGGTACTTCTCCGGGTCGGCGTGTGGCTCGTCCCGGGTGTTGATGATCGGGCGTTTGAGGGTGGTCTCCAACCCCACCTCGGCCTCGAAGAAGTCCGTTCGCTGGCTGAGCTGGTACGGAACCCCGGATCCATCGGCTCTGCTTCCTTCCACGCCCACCTTGCCCGCGCCGGTAAACACCTGACGGGTGACGAAGAACGGCGTGAGGTCCTTGACGATGCGGGCGAACGGCGTCGCCCGGTCGACCAGGTAGTTCTCGTGGCACCCGTACGAGTTGCCCTTGCCGTCGCTGTTGTTCTTGTACACGGAGATCCGCTGCTCCGGAGGGAGGAACTCGGCGGCCAGCTGTAGCGAGCGCTCCAGGATGCGCTCCCCGGCCTTGTCGTGGATCACCAGGTCACGGGGCGTGGCGCATTCCGGCGTGGAGTACTCGGGATGGGCGTGGTCGACGTAGTACCGGGCTCCGTTGGGGAGGATGACGTTGGCCAGCCCGAGGTCTTCCTCGGTGGGCTCCCGTTCCTGGACCGGCTCGAAACCCCGCGCGTCGCGCAGCGGACTCTCCTGCTCGTAGTCCCATCGGATCCGCCGGAGGCTCCCCGCAAGGGTGTTGATGAGCAGCGACGAGGCCAGAACCGGGTTGAAGTCGGGGTTGCCGGGCCCCGAGATGCCGTACTCGGTCTCGATACCCATCACCTTGGGGATGGCCACAGTGACTCCTAGGATATGGGCGACCGAGCCCCGTTACAGGTACTGGCCGGGACTGACCCGTTCGACCTGCCGGCCCGCCGCCTCGCCGTCCCGCTCGCCGAGCAGCGTGCGGACGTACACGATCCGCTCGCCCTTCTTGCCCGAGATCCGGGCCCAGTCGTCGGGGTTCGTCGTATTGGGGAGGTCCTCGTGTTCCTTGAACTCCGCCCGGATCGAGGTGATCAGGTCGTCGCCGACGATCCCCTTCTCACCGGACTGGAGGAACCGCTTGATGGCCATCTTCTTGGCCCGGGCCACGATGTTCTCGATCATGGCTCCGGAGTTGAAGTCCTTGAAGAACAGGATCTCCTTGTCACCGTTCTGGTAGGTGACCTCGAGGAACTTGTTCTCCTCGGACACCGCGTACATGGTCTCGATCGTGTTGTCGATCATCCGCCGGACCGCGGCATCGGGGTCCCCGCCCGAGCGCTTGATCTCCTCCTCGTGGAGGGGGATCCGGGGCGTCAGGTACTTCGACATGATGTCCCGGGCCGACTCTTCGTCGGGACGCTCGATCTTGATCTTCACGTCCAGGCGGCCGGGCCGGAGGATGGCGGGGTCGATGAGGTCCTCCCGGTTCGAAGCCCCGATGACGATCACGTTCTTCAGGGTCTCCACGCCGTCGATCTCGGCCAGCATCTGAGGAACGATCGTGTTCTCCACGTCGGAGGAGATGCCCGAGCCACGGGTCCGGAAGATCGAGTCCATCTCGTCGAAGAACACGATCACCGGAAAGCCCTCTTCGGACTTCTCCTTGGCCCGCTGGAAGATCAGCCGGATCTGCCGCTCGGTCTCGCCCACGTACTTGTTCAGCAGCTCGGGTCCCTTGACGTTCAGGAAATACGAGTGGGCCTCGGACCGCCCGCTGCGTTCGGAGACTTTCTTGGCCAGTGAGTTGGCCACCGCCTTGGCGATGAGGGTCTTGCCGCATCCCGGCGGGCCGTACAGCAGCACGCCCTTGGGGGGTGTCAGCTCGTGCTCGTGGAAGAGCTCTGAGTACAGGAACGGGAGCTCCACGGCGTCCTTGATGTCCTCGATCTGCCGGCCCAGGCCCCCGATCTCCTCGTAGGTGACGTCCGGGATCTCCTCCAGGACAAGCTCTTCCACCTGCTCCTTGGGGAGCCGCTCCAGGACATGGCCGGAGCGAGGGTCGAGCAAGAGCGCGTCCCCCGGCCGGAGCTTCTCGCCGCGCAGGCCCTGGGAGATCATGGCCACGATCTCCTCGTCGCCCCTGCCCAGGACGATGACCCGGTCTTCGCCGAGGACCTCCTTGATGGTGACGACCTCGCCCTGCCGGTCCTGCTCCAGGATCTCGACGACGTTCAGGGCCTCGTTGAGGATCACCTCGGCGCCGCGGTGGAGCCTCTCCTTCTCGATCTCGGGATCGAGGTTGACCCGCATCTTCCGTCCGGCAGTGAACACGTCGATGCTGCCGTCATCGTTCTCGCCGAGGAACACACCGAACGATGCCGGCGGGCGGGTGAGCTTCTCGACCTCTTCCTTGAGCGCCTCGAGCTTCTCGCGCTCTGCCTTGAGCGTGGTGACCAGCTTCTCGTTCTGAGCGAGGGCCCGAGCGACCTCGCCCTTGGACTCGAGGAGCCGCTCCTCGAGGGTCCGGACCTGACGAGGGGCGCTGTGGAGGCGTCGCCGGAGCAGCGCGATCTCGTCCTCCAAGAACTTCACGTGGGTCGTGAGCTCGTGGATCTCCTTCTCGTATTGCTCGATCCGCTCGCGCGAATCGTCAGACTGTCCCATCCGGTCCCTCTCTCTCGCCGTCAGCGAGTATACCCCCGGGTTCCAGACCCTCCCGGATGCCGCGGTCGAAGTACTCCTCGGCTCGGGTGGTTGCTTGACTGGAGCCGGGGTTACGCCACCTTTCGGGCAACCGTGACGAATCCCGTGTGGGCGACCATCCGGTGGTCGGGCCGGACGCTGCGGGGCTCGACATGCCAGGTGCGGTGGAGGACCTCGAACGTCTCCACCTCGGCGAACGGTCCGCCCGCCAGGCCGGCCACCAGGCTCTGCACCTGCCCGGTGCTGGGGAGATAGGCGCAGACGATCCCCCCGGCCATCAGTGTGCCCCGGGTTCGCTCGATCACCGGCCACGGCTCCGGAAGATCCAGGAGCAGCCGGTGGAACCGTTCGTCGCCGGTGGCCACGTCCTGGATGTCGCCGAGACGGAAATCGATCCACGCGGGAAGCTTCCCGAAGAAGTCTTCGGCGTTCTGCTTGGCCAGCCGATGGAACTCCTCCCGGAGCTCGTACGACACGACCCGTCCCTCGGGTCCCACCGCGCGCGCGGCGGCCAGCGTCAGGGCCCCGGAACCGGTCCCGGCCTCCAGGACCCGGGCTCCGGGGAACAGGTCCGCGTACAGGAGGATGGGGCCCAGGTCCTTCGGATAGATGACCTGCGCCCCGCGGGACATCTTCAGCACGAAATCGGCCAGCCGCGGCCGGAAGCACAGCAGCGTGGCGCCGGTGGTGGTGTGGACGGTCGTTCCCTCCGGTGACCCGATCACCAGATCGTGTGGAAGCGCGCCGCCGTGGAAGTGAAAGGTGGCCCCCGCCTCCAGCTTGACCAGGAAGCGGCGTCCGCGGGAGTCGAGCAGCATGACCCGCTCCCCCGCGCGAAGCGGTTCGCCGTCCACGGGACGAGGCTACTCCGGGCCGATGGGGAACGGGCGCACACCGAGCGTCACCGTGAAGGTGGCCTCGCCTCCGTCGGCGTGGACCACCCTGACCTCCACCTGGTCCTCCGGATCCAAGCTGGTGACGGCTTCCCGGATATCGACGGACGACATCACGTCGCGGTCCCCGATGGAGAGGATCACGTCCCCGGGAACGATCCCGGCCTTGTCCGCCGGCCCACCGGGAGCCACGTCGATCACCAGCGCACCGGTATCCACCGGCAGCCCCAGC
>DASZKM010000131.1:0-2514 GCA_035947055.1 Actinomycetota bacterium | reverse complement strand
GACTCGCCAGGGTCGCCCTGCCGTCCGGACCGCCCTCGAAGCTGGTTGTCGATCCGGCGCGACTCGTGGCGTTCGGTGCCCAGCACGTACAGGCCGCCGATCCCGGTGACCTCCTCGTGCTCGGCCTCGGTCTGCTTCTTGAACCGGTCGTGGATCGGCTGGTACTCCCGCTCGTACTGGGCCCGCTCCTCCTCGTCCATCTCGAACAGCAAGTAGCGGTCGTTGTCCCAGCCGTTCGCGGCCATCTCCTGGCGGGCCAGGTACTCGGGGTTCCCGCCGAGCATGATGTCCACGCCTCGGCCGGCCATGTTCGTGGCCACGGTGACCGAGCCCTTCCGCCCGGCCTGGGCGATGATCATGGCTTCCTTCTCGTGGTGCTTGGCGTTCAGCACGTGGTGGGGAACGCCGCGGCGATTCAGGTACCCCGACAGCCGTTCGGATTTCTCGATCGACACCGTGCCGAGCAGGATGGGCTGGCCCTCGCCGTGGCGCAGCGCCACGTCCTCGACGACCGCCTTCCATTTGGCGTCCTCGTTCTTGTAGATGAGGTCCTGCTCGTCCTCCCGGACCATGGGCCGGTTCGTGGGGATCTCCACGACGCCGAGCTTGTAGACCTCCTCGAACTCCCGAGCCTGGGTCTTGGCCGTTCCGGTCATGCCGGCGAGCTTGTCGTACATCCGGAAGTAGTTCTGGATCGTGATCGTGGCCAGCGTCTGGTTCTCCTGCTGGACCTTCACGCCCTCCTTGGCCTCGATGGACTGGTGCAGCCCCTCGGAGTACCTCCGGCCGTGCAGGACCCGCCCCGTGAACTCGTCGACGATGAGGACCTCTCCGTCCTTGACGATGTAGTCGACGTCTCGCTTGTACAGCTCCTTGGCCCGCAGCGCGTTCTGGAGGTGGTGAACGAGCGGTGTGTGGACGTGCTCGTAGAGGTTCTCCACGCCGAGGTACTCCTCGACCCGGCGGACCCCGTCCTCGGTGATGGCCACGGTCCGCTTGCTCTCGTCGACCTCGTAGTCGCTCTCCTTCTTCAGGCGCGGGACCAGGCGAGCGAACGTCTGGTACCACTTCGCGGAGTCCAGCACCGGCCCGCTGATGATCAGCGGCGTTCGGGCCTCGTCGATGAGGATCGAGTCGACCTCGTCGACGATGGCGTAGTTGTGCCCGCGCTGGACCATGTCGTCGAGCCGCATGGCCATGTTGTCGCGGAGGTAGTCGAAGCCGAACTCGTTGTTCGTGCCGTACGTGATATCCGAGCCATAGGCCGGGCGGCGCTGCGCCGGGGTCATCTGGGCCTGGATCAGCCCGACCGACAGCCCCAGCATCCGGAAGATGGGCCCCATCCACTCGGAGTCCCGCTTGGCCAGGTAGTCGTTGACCGTGACCACGTGGACGCCGGTCCCTTCCAAGGCGTTGAGGTACGCGGGCATGGTTGAGACCAGCGTCTTCCCCTCACCGGTCTTCATCTCGGCGATGTTGCCGTCGTGAAGGGCCGCCGCCCCCACGACCTGGACGTCGAAGTGCCGCTGGCCGAGGGTCCGTCGGGCGGCCTCCCGTACGGTGGCGAAGGCCTCGGGCAGGATGTCGTCGAGCGTCTCGCCCTCGGACAGGCGGGTCTTGAACATGTCGGTCCGGGCGCCGAGGTCGGCGTCGGACAGCTCTTCGACCTCGGGTTCGAACGTGTTGACCAGCCCGGCGAGATGCTCGTAGTGCTTGCGTTTCCGGTTCTCGCCGATCTCGGTGATCTTGTTCAGGACCAAAGGAATGCTCCTCGAAGGGAGGGTCTGCTCACGATTATACGGAGGCCACTCGGTAATCCCGGTGGACCGGGGTGAACACCACTAGGTTCGGGCCGGCTCGCGGAGCGGTGCCAGCAGCGCCAGGGCCGCCACGAGCGGTACCAGGGCCGACAGCCCCAGCACCCCCAGCCCGGCACCCTGGGCCAGCAGCGCGCCCCCGATCACGGCACCGGAGCCGACCAACGCCGCGATGAGATCCGCCGCGCCGAGCGCGCCTCCCCGTTCGGCGGCGCTCGTCGAGTCGCTGATCACCGTGGTCGATCCCACGTATGCCGCGGACCAGCCGATCCCCACGAGCACCAGACCCGCGGTCAGCAGCGGCGTGCCCGTCGTGAACGAGTCCAACGCCACGCCAGCCGCCAGCAGCAAGCATCCGGCCAGCAGGACCGGACGCCGACCCCATCGGTCGAGCAGGCCCCCGATGACCGGGGCGAACACGAACATTCCCGCCAGGTGGAGGCTGACCACCAGCGATACCGTGACTCCGGCCGCTCCGTGCCGGTGGATGGCGATGGGAACCACGCCCATGTACGTGATCATCACCGCCTGGGCCACGGCGATGGTCACCGCGGCCGTCCACACCGGGCGGAGCCGGAAGACCTCCCGGGTTGCTCGCGGCGTCGCCGCCGCTGCCCGCCCGGCGGCGGCGGCCAGATCTCGAGGATCGGGACGAAGCGCGGCCACCAACCCCAGCGAGACCAGCGCGAGCAGGGGC
>DASZKM010000130.1:0-2337 GCA_035947055.1 Actinomycetota bacterium | reverse complement strand
ACTCGGGTGACTACGACTTTTCGCTGTCGGGGCTGAAGACCGCGGTGATCCGCCACGTCCAGGCGGAGCGGGCCGCGGGCCGCGAACCGCCGCTGGAGGATCTGGCCGCGTCGTTCCAGGAAGCGGTGGTCGACGTGCAGGTGCAGAAGACCATGGCCGCCGCCGAGGCGGCCGGGGTGGCAACCATTCTCCTGGGCGGCGGAGTGGTGGCCAATACCAGGCTTCGTGAGCGGATGGCCGACGAAGCCGAGCGCCGGGGCGTGGGGTTGCACTTCCCCTCGCCGGAGCTGTGCACGGACAACGCGGCGATGATCGCGTCGGCCGGCACGTTCCGGCTGGCCCGCGGCGATCGATCCTCGTACGACGTGGCGGCGGAGCCCGGGCTGTCGCTGCAGTGAACGCGGTGGCGGCGGAGGCCGCCGGATGAGCCAGGGCAACGGGACCGCCCTGGTCACCGGGGCAGCGGGGTTCATCGGCTCGCACGTGTGCGACCGGCTGCTGGCCGAGGGCCGCCGGGTGGTCGGCGTGGACGATCTCAGCACCGGGCGGATCGCCAATCTGGCCGAGGCCCGTTCGTACGGAAAGGAGTTCACGTTCGAGAACCTCGACGTGCGCTCGGAGGGCCTGGCCGCGGTGTTCGATCACTACCGGCCCGATGTGGTCGTCCACATGGCCGCCCAGCCCAGCGTCATCGTGTCGGGCCAGGACCCCATGTTCGACGCGGACGTGAACATCCTGGGAACGATCAACCTGTTGCAGGCCGCGGTTCGGACCGGAGCCCGAAAGCTCGTGTACGCCGCGTCGGGTGGCACCCTGTACGGCGAGCCGCGGCGGGTGCCGGTCAAGGAGACCGCGCTGGCCGGCAGCCGGCCGCTGTCGCCGTACGGGCTGTCGAAGAAAGCTGCGGGCGAGTACCTGTCGCTGTACCAGCGGTACCGGGCGCTCGACCACACCCAGCTGGCCCTGGGCAACGTGTACGGGCCCCGTCAGGACCCCCACGGGGAGGCGGGGGTCGTGGCCATCTTCGCCAACCGGCTCATGGCCGGCGAGCGGTGCAGGATCAACGGGGACGGCAACCAGACCCGGGACTTCGTGTTCGTGGCCGACGCCGTCGACGCGTTCGCCCGGGCAGCGGAGCGGGGGTCGGGGAGGCTGATCAACATCGGAACCGGGCTGGAGACCAGCATCAACCTCCTGTACCGGAACCTGGCCGAGATCGTGGGCGTGGACGAGGACCCGGAGTACGGCCCGCTCCCCCCCGGCGACGTGCGGCGGATCGCCCTGGATCCCGCCCTGGCCGAGACCGAGCTGGGATGGCGGCCCTGGACCCACCTGGAGGACGGGCTGGGGGAGACGGTGGCCTACCTCAAGGGGACCTGACCTCCGGACCCGACAGGGTTGGCTTGCCGCGACGCGGGCCGGTTCGCTACACTTAGCACTCAGAAGGTAGGACTGCTAATCGACGCAGGGAGGGACGACATGGCCAAGTTTGGTCTGGAGCCGCTGGACGATCGCATCGTGGTCAAGCCCGGCGAGGAAGAGGAGACCACGGTCTCCGGCATCGTGATCCCCGACACCGCGAAGGAGAAGCCCCAGGAGGGCGAGGTCGTGGCGGTCGGTCCGGGCCGGTTCGAGGACGGCAAGCGAGTGCCGATCGACGTCAACGTCGGCGACAAGGTCCTGTACTCCAAGTACGGCGGCACCGAGGTCAAGGTCAAGGGCGAGGAATACCTGGTGCTCTCGGCCCGCGACGTCCTGGCCATCGTCAAGGCGTAAACCCACAGCCGGCCCGGCCGGCGGAAGGGATCAGACATGCCAGCCAAGATGCTGAAGTTCAACGAGGACGCCCGCCGGGCGCTGGAGCGGGGGGTGGATCGCCTGGCCGACGCGGTGGCGCTCACCCTGGGCCCCAAGGGCCGGAACGTGGTCCTCGACAAGAAGTGGGGCGCCCCCACGGTCACCAATGACGGGGTGACCATCGCCAAGGAGATCGAGCTCGAGGATCCGTACGAGGATCTCGGGGCCCAGCTCACCAAAGAGGTGGCCACGAAGACGAACGACGTGGCCGGTGACGGCACCACGACGGCGACGGTGCTGGCCCGGGCCATGGTCCACCTCGGCATGCGGAACGTGGCCGCCGGCGCCAACCCGATGGCTCTCAAGCGAGGCATCGAGAGGGGCGTGGAGGCCGCGGTCGAGACGATCCAGAAGCTGGCCCGCGACGTGGAGGGCAAGGAAGAGATCGCCAACGTGGCGGCCATCTCGGCCGCCGACCCGGAGATCGGCGAGGTCATCGCCGAGGCCCTGGACAAGGTGGGCAAGGACGGCGTGGTCACC
>DASZKM010000129.1:0-3638 GCA_035947055.1 Actinomycetota bacterium | reverse complement strand
CGACGCCCATCTCACGGGCCAGCCGGCGCACCGGGGGCGCGGCCCGTGAGCCGCCGGACGGCTCGACGGGGGCGATGGTTGTCTCGGTGGTCGCCGCAGCGGCAGGTGCCTTCCGAGGCCCGGGCGGGCGGAGCCGGCGGCGGCGTTTGGCCTGGGTCTCCCCCCCCACGCCGTACCCGACCAGGACGGCCTCCCGCTTCTGCGCGGTGTGGGGTTCGCCGGCCGCTTCGTCGTCCGTGTCGAAGGTCACCAGTGGCTGGCCGACCTCGATCACGTCGCCGGCGGCCCCGTGCAGCGTGGCGATCTTGCCGGCCACGGGCGAGGGGATCTCGACCAGCGCCTTTGCCGTGTTCACCTCGACCAGCGGTTGGTTGAGCTCCACCTGGTCGCCCTGGGCGACCTTCCACTCGACGATCTCGGCTTCTTCCAGACCTTCACCGAGGTCGGGAAGGTTGAAGACCTGCGCCATGCGACCAGTCTAGACACGCTCGCGACGCTCGCGCTCTGCCTTAGAAGTTGAGGACGCGTTCCAGCGCGACCAGGATGCGGTCGACGCTGGGGAGGTAGTGCTCCTCGACCGTGGCCGGAGGGTAGGGAAGGTCGTAGCCGGTCACCCGGAGCACCGGCGCCTCCAGGGAGTCGAACGCGTCCTCCACCACCCGGGCCACCACCTCGGCCCCGAACCCCGCCGTCATGGGCGCCTCGTGCACGACCACCACCCGCCCTGTCTTTCGGGCGGAGTCGACCACGGTTTCCACGTCCAGCGGTACCAGCGAGCGGAGGTCCACGACCTCGAGGTCGACACCGTCCTCCTCGGCGGCGCGGGCCGTCTCCAGGCACCGGGCCACCATGCCGCCCCACGCCACGAGCGTCGCGTGCCTCCCCTCCCGAGCGATGCGAGCGCGCCCGATGGGCAGCCCGTTCGGTTCGAGGTCCACGTCCTCCTTCGACCAATACCGGCTCTTGGGCTCCAGGAAGATGACCGGATCGGGGTCCCGGATCGACCGGACCAGCAGATTGAACGCGTCGGCCGGCGTCGAGGGGATCACCACCTTCAGCCCGGAGGTGTGGGCGTAGTACGTCTCCGGGCTCTCGGAGTGATGCTCGGCGGCACCGATCCCTCCGCCGCAGGGGATCCGCATCACGATGGGCATCGACAGCGTGGCCGCTGAGCGGAACCGGTACTTGCCCACGTGAGAGATGACCTGGTCCAGGGCCGGGTAGGAGAACGCGTCGAACTGGATCTCCGAGACAGGTTTCCACCCGGCCAGGGCCAGCCCCACCGAGATCCCCAGGATGCCCGACTCCGCCAGGGGCGTGTCGAAGACGCGCTCGTCGCCGAAGTCCGCCTGCAGCCGGTCCGTGATCCGGAACACGCCTCCCAGCTTGCCGATGTCCTCTCCGAACACCAGGACTCGCTCGTCGTTCTCCAGGGCGAACCGGAGCCCGTGGTTCAGGGCCTGAGCCATGGTCACCTCAGGCATCCCGGTCCTCCTGCTCCTTGTGTTCCTCCTCCGTCATGAGCTCCGTCACTTCGTCTTTCTGTCGCTGGAGGACGGGAGGAACGTCCGAGAACACCCAGTCGAACATCTCGCGCACGTCTCGAGGAGGCGCCCCGGCGATCCCCCGGCGGACCTCGGCGGCGAGCTCCTTCCCCTCCCGCTCGACCTCCTCCAGCCAGGGCTGCTCGACGAGGCCTTCGTTCTCCAGGAACGCGCGGTACCGGGCCAGCGGGTCGAGCCGTTCCCACCGATCGATCTCCTCCTTGGGCTGGTACCGGCTGCGGTCGTCGGCGGTGGAATGGGGCCCCATCCGGTACGTGACGGCCTCGATCAGGGTGGGGATCCCCTCCGCCCGGGCACGCTCGGCGGCCTCACGGGTGACCCGGTATGTGGCCAGCACGTCGTTGCCGTCGACGCGGACCCCGGGAAAGCCGTACGACTCCGCCTTCCGCCAGATCGGCGCGGCGGTCTGGCGTTCCAACGGGACAGAGATCGCCCAGCCGTTGTTCTGACACAGGAAGATGACCGGTGCCCCGAACACCCCGGCGAAGTTGCATCCCTCGTGGAAGTCGCCTTGCGAGGTGGCCCCGTCCCCGAAGTACACGATGGCGCACACCGGCCGCCCGTCCTTCTTGGCGCCCATGGCCCACCCCACGGCGTGGAGGATCTGGCTGGAGACCGGGACCGAGATCTCGGCGAACCGTTTCCCCACCGGATCCTCGATCCCCCCGTGGCGCGTCCCTCGATGGAAGTGCATGTACTCCACCAGGTCGATGCCTCGGACGACGGCCACGCCCACTTCCCGGTACGACGGGAACACGAAATCCTCTTCTCCCAGCGCGTAGGCGCTGCCGATCTGCGCGGCCTCCTGACCGAGGAGTGGCGGGTACACGGCCAGCTCTCCCTGGCGCTGGAGCGCGGTGCACTCCACGTCCACCTGACGGGTCAGGGCCATGTACCGGTACAGGGCTCTGAGGTCCTCGTCCTTGAGGTCGATGGCCTCACGGCCCTCGCGGTCCACGACGGACCCATCGGGATCGAGGATGCGCACGGTGTCCGGGGCGGCGTCGGTCGTCAATGTCTCCTCGTCGAGGTTGTGGGCACAGGATAGGCATCGCGCCGGGACGGTGTCATGCCGGCCCGACTTGTCCCTCGTTCGGCGGACGCGTTGTCCCCCGTTCGTCTCGCACTGAATCGGGCGTTCGCGCCAATTTCGAGATGAACTGTGGCAGAAGGGTTCTCAGAAAGACAAACCGTACCTAAACTCGTTTCTGCGCGCTTATCTGAATGCCTCAAGGGGAGGCATTGGGAAAAGGGGGATGCAGATGGACAGCACGGCTCGCAGGCGCAGGGGAGCGCTTCTGGCCATTCCGGCCTCGCTCGTTCTGGCGCTATGGATGACCGCACCGGCCCTCGGCCATCACAAGGCGGACCACGAGGGCGGCAACGACAAGGCTTCCTCGGGCGCCACGGCCGACGGCACCACCAACGCCGGAACGACGTGGGACCCGAGCGCAACGGAAGACACGGACTCGGACGGCGCGACCAACCTGCCGGACCCGGCGGGAGACTCCGACAACGCGCACCCGTCCGGCAAGGACCGCAGCGCCGAGAGCGGAAGCTCGATCAACCAGGGCAAGTCCAACTCCGATCCAGACGGCAGCTCGAACGGCGGCGCCGACAAGGCGAGCGGCCGGGGTGGGATCGATGCTCTGGATCAGGACGGCAACAACGGCTGCGGCAACGATGACGACTTCGAGGACGACAACAACGGGAACTGCGGAAAGAAGAAGGGCGACACCCCGCCACCTCCGCCGGGGCCGCCACCCGGGCCTCCTCCCGCACCACCGCCCGGTCCTCCGCCGCCACCGCCTCCCGCTGTGAACCCTCCTCCAGCGGCTGGGGCCGAGGTGCTCGGTCTGGAGGTCACGAATCCGGCAGCCGTGGGGGCCGGAGCCGTGGGTCCGGCGGACGAGGCCGTTGGAGGCCTGGCCTTCACGGGGATGACGGCGGCGCCGCTGATCAGCGTGGCGCTGGGTCTGGCCGCGATCGGCGGGATCCTGATCTTCGCCGCACGGAGGCGGGCCACCAGATCCTGACGTCCTGAAGCGCACTACGAGCGGGGGGGGGGGGGGG
>DASZKM010000128.1:0-4245 GCA_035947055.1 Actinomycetota bacterium | reverse complement strand
CATTCGTCCTGCCCGTGGCCATGGCCCAGCACCCCAACAGCGACGACCTGTACATCGTGGAGAAGACCGGAACGGTCCGCGCCGTTCGAGGCGGCCTGATCTATGATCCCCTCCCGGTCCTCGACCTATCGTCCGAGGTCTCCGGCGGGCTCGAGCAGGGGCTGCTGGGGCTGGCGTTCTCCCCGGACGGCAAGTTCCTGTACGTCAATCTGACCGACACGGCCGGCGATACGCGCATCCTTGAGTTCGGTTTCTCGAACGGCGCGGTCGTGGCCGGCTCGCGCCGGCAGGTACTGCGCGTGGACCAGCCCTTCGCCAACCACAACGGCGGCACGGTCATGTTTGGGCCGGACGGCTACCTCTACATCGGTCTGGGCGACGGAGGGAGCGGCGGCGACCCTCAGTACAACGGGCAGAGCCTGGACACCCGGCTGGGCAAGATCCTGCGCATCGATCCCCGGCCTTCCGGCGACGCGCCGTTCACCGCTCCTCCAACCAACCCGTTCGCCCCGGATCCGGCCAACCCAGACAAGGTGATCCCGGACGGCGCGCTCCCCGAGATCTGGTCCTACGGACTGCGGAACCCGTGGAAGTTCTCCTTCGACCGGCAGACGGGTGACCTGTGGATCGCCGACGTCGGGCAGAGCTCGTGGGAGGAGATCAACTTCACGCGGGCAAGCACGCCGGGCGGGGTGAACTACGGCTGGAACCACATGGAGGGCCTGGTCCTGTACTCGGGGCGCCCACGCGGGGCGGTGGAGCCCGCGAACCACCATCCCCCGATTCACGTGTACCGGAACGGTGAGGACGGTGCGTGCTCCGCGACCGGGGGTTACGTCTATCGCGGCCAGGCCATCTCCGCGCTGAAGGGTGCCTACGTCTTCTCCGACTGGTGCGACGGACGACTGCGGTACATCCGCCAGGAGAACGGCCAGGCCGGTCCCCCCACCGAGCTGGGCGTCACGGTGCCGTCGATCAGCTCGTTCGGCGAGGACCACGACGGGGAGCTGTACGCGATCTCACTCGGCGGGTCCGTCTACAAGATCGTCCCGCTCCTCTGACGGCAAGCCCGTCTAATCCACGAACGGCCCGTTGAAGACGGGAGCCTCCCCGTATGGCTGCCCCGCCATGAGGAGGTACCGAGTGCCTGCGGTGGCATCGGTGACCGTGAGCTCCTCCCCGGGACCAAGGACGACGAGCTGCGGCGGCCTCGCCCGCTTCCCGTTGGAGCCGAAAGCGGCCTCCCCTTCCAAGACGTAGGCGAATCCCTGGAAGTCCGGCGGGACGGGAATGGTGACCTCTCCCCCACGCGACAGCTCCACGTCCAGGATGACCGCGGGTGTACCCAGATGAACCGGTGATCCCTCACCTACCAGGACCCGGACAGTCGCGTCGCCTTCCTGATGGACAGGGATCTGATCACGGTGCAGGACCTGAGCGCTCGGTTCTGCCTGCTTGTCCTTCCGGGCCAGGTTCACCCAGAACAAGACTCCGCGGAACTCCGTGTCCCCCAAGCCCTCCGCCACTTCATTCGCTCCGATGGCCTCAGCGTGCCACGCACCCTTTCCCGTCCTGAGAACCAGGAGGGACCCTTCGGACAGGCGCGCCCTCTCCATCGAGCCGCCCGGCCCTGTGCTGTGGCCGGTGCTGGCAGACCCCTTGACCACGTACCAGAGGTTGTCAAACCCACGGTGGGGATGTTTTGTGTCGACGCCTCTCACGTCCGACAGCCGCAGCCGGCCCTCGTGGACCAAGATGAACGGATCGACTTGCTCGTACCCTGCCGATCGGGAAGGCAGCGCTTCGAGGACGGGAAACCCCATCACTCGGATCAACGATGCATCCTCGACGAGCACCGCGTCTCGCCCTCTCGTTTCGACCTGAATTGACATGGCTTTCCACTCCTTTCGCCGCTTCCAACCTGGAAGAGCGTGACGTATTCCCGGAAAGGGGCGGAACGGTCCCACCGAGGTGGGCATGTTTCGCTGGAGGCGCTAGCTCAAAGCTCGTCCATCAGCTGGAACAGCTTCGTGGTCGTGCTCCAGCTGCGGATCGTCATGCTCCGGTAGATCGGAAGCGAGGCCACCTTGTTGATCCTGCTCTGCGTTGCACGGCTGGCCAGCCTCGAGGAATAGACCACGCCCTTGCCGGCGTGGAGCTCGTCGACCCCCGGGCGGGTGGGCAGAGCCTTCACCACGGACGTCGCAGTGAGCGGCTCTTTGAGGAAGAAGACGTCCGAGAGGTACTTGGATGGGGACGACCCGAAGCCGGCGGGCGCTCCCTCCACGACGGCCCGCATCTGCGGATGGCTCCTGAGGACGAGGGTCGCCTGGTAGCCGAAGGTCTTCGTCAGCATCCGTTCGATACGCCGGGCCAGGGGGCCCGACGCCGACCTGGGGGCCCGGAACAGAACGTTGCCGCTGGCGATGTAGGTGGATACGTCGGCGAAACCACCGGCCTCGAAGCAGGCCTTGAGGTCGGCCATCTTGATCATGTTCTTGCCGCCCACGTTGATCCCGCGGAGGAGCGCGAGGTACAGCATGTCGTCTGTGTACCATGCCTCCGCGAAGCGATCCCGATGAGTTTCCGGGGGCTGGCCCGTCCAAATGGGTGGCGGCTTGAAGAAGGGGGTGCGACGTGACAGCGTCCAGGACCACGGCCAGACCAACGGGCGTACTGAAAGCGACGGGCCGAGAGCGGGACGAGTGGTTCGCGGTCCTCGATCGGTGGGGCGCTGTCGGACGGCCGTATCGTGAGATCGCCGACTACCTCACCGGCAAGCACGGCCTCAGCAGGTGGTGGGCGCAGAAGCTCATCGTCGAATACGAGCAGGCCCGAGGCGTGCGCAAGCCCGGAGTTCGCCCCGGCGGCACCTTCACCGTGACGGCCAGCAAGACCGTGAGCGCTCCGGTTGACCAGGCCTTCCGGGCATTCACCGATGCCCGGCTCCGCAAGCGGTGGCTGCCGGGGTCGAAGATGCGCAGGCGTACCGCCGAACAAGGGCGATCGGCCCGATTCGACTGGGACGACGGCGCAACCCGGGTGGGCGTCACGTTCCTGGCGAAGGGCGGGGCCAAGACCGAGGTCGGCGTGGAGCATGAGCTCCTGGCCACCGCGAAGGCCGCGGAGAGAATAAAGGTCTTCTGGCGCGAGCGGCTGACGGCCCTCAAGGAACAGCTCGAGGAGAACGCCTAGGACTCTCCGACCGTGCCGAACTCGGCGCGGCCGGTCGGACGGTAGACGTGGATGGCCACGCCCGAGCCGGTGGTGCGCGAGTCCACCAAAGTGAGACCGGTGGCCACTCCCTGATCGGGGAAGAGACGACGCCCCTCGCCGACGACGACCGGGAAGACCAGCAACCGGTACTCATCGACCAGGTCGTGCTCGTGCAGTGTGCGCACCAGAGTCCCGCTGCCGTGTACCTGCAGCTCGCGGCCCGGCTGCTGCTTGAGCTCCGCGACCGCGGCGGGTACGTCGCCGCTCAGCACCGTGGCCGGGCCCCACTCCGGCGCGGTGAGAGTGTTCGAGGCGACGTACTTGGGCAGCTTGTTCAGAGAGGTCGCGACCGCGTCTGGTGTATCCACCTTCGGCCAGTAAGCGGCGAAGATCTCGTACGTGTGCCGGCCGAGGAGGAACGCGTCGACCTGCTGAAACACTTCGTCCATGAACCGGCCTGTGTCCTCGTCAAAGTGGGGAGCCAGCCAACCCCCGCGACTGAACCCATCGCGCCGGTCTTCCTCTGGCCCGCCAGGTCCCTGCATCACCCCGTCGACCGAGACGAACGTCGTTACCGTCAGTTTCATCGCGATCTCCCTTCCAGATCGTTTCCTCAGGCAGTTAGACACCCCGGGGGCCGGAAACTCATCGACCACGCGGCGAACGGTTCATATCCGGACCATTCCGGCGCGGCCGGGCAATTGTGCATTTGCACGAAGGATGGCAAGCAACCAGCGGGAACCTCACACAGGTCACCAGGGAGGGAGCCCCAGGTAGCCATGACGCCACGGCAGATCCAGCCTCATCCTCGACCGACGATCCCGCCTGGGCGGGGCCCGGAGGCGAGCTCAGTCCTCACCTCACGGCTTTCTTCACGAGCTTGCCGATCTTTGCCTCTTCGGCCGGGGTCAACCTCTTCAGCGCGAAGGCGGTCGGCCACATGGTGCCTTCGTCGAGGTTCGCCGCGTCGTTGAAGCCGAACGCCGCGTATCTGGACTTGAACTTGTGGGCGCTTTGGAAGAAGCAGAC